>JBBIIQ010000024.1:0-14865 GCA_037446405.1 Armatimonadota bacterium
AGGTGTAGAGGCGGTCGGTCAGGCGGGCGATGGCCCGGTCCAGCCGCGAGCTGGGGCGCGCCGGATCGAAGGGGTGGAGGTGCGCGGCCAGGCCCACGCGGGTGTCCGGCTGCGCTGCGTGCAGCGCCTCATAGGCGGCCGCGTGGGCGCGCAGCGAGTTGGCCACGGCGGCCCGCGCCCGGCGCAGCCCGCCTCCTCCCGGGGGGAACCGCCCGGTGACGTATCCCAGCATGACCGCCACCATGGGCTCGTTCAGCGTGCACCAGAGTTTCACTAGATCGCCCAGCCCCTCGGCGGCGTGGCGGGCCAGCCGGGCCAGCGCCTCCGGCAGCTCCGGCCAGAGCCAGCCCCCGCGGGCGGCCACCCACAGGGGGAAGGTGAAATGGTGAAGGGTGACCATGGGGGTGATGCCGCGCTGGCGCAGCGCGGCCAGCATCTGGCGGTAGCGGGCCAGCGCCCGGTCATCCCACCGCCCCGGCCGGGGCTCCAGGCGGCTCCATTCGACGGAAAGACGGTGCGCGTTCTGGTGTAAGGCCGCCATGCGGTCGAAGTCCGCCTCCGCCGCCCGCCACCAGTCGCAGGCCAGCCCGGAACGGTGTCCGCGGGCGATCCGCCCGGGCTGCTGCTCCCAGGCCCACCAGTCGTTGTTGGTGTTGTTGCCTTCCACCTGGTGGGCGCTGCTGGCGGTGCCCCAGAGGAACCCCGGGGGGAAGGGCAGCAGGGAGGGAGAGTGGTGCAGGCTATGGAATGGGTGCATGCGCCTCACGCCTGGGCCGGGATGCGTATCACGTTCTGCGGGGTATCACTTCCATCATGTCTACCGTGCGCATCACTCCCATCATGCAGTGAGGAGAGGGTGTGTCCAGCCACTTCGCCTGTATCGGCTTCCCCGTCCGGGAGATGCACGAATACGCCACCCTGATGCAGACGGCGGCGGCCCGGGGGCGGCGCCTGCCCTTGCCCGACGGAGGGGCGCTGGCGCGCTGGGAGGTGGGCGACGGGCCCGAGATCTGGGCGCTGGTCGACGCCAGGGGAGAGGTGGTGAACGCCACACCCTTCTACCATACCGGCACGTGGCTGCGCGTGGCCGTGACGGCGCAGGGGGAGGATCCGGACGAGGCGGCGGAGGGATGGCTGGAGGGCTGGGTGGAGCCGGCGGAGGCCGACGAGCCCATCTCCGGGGCCTTCCCCGTGCGCATCGACCTGGTGAACTTCGCCCTGGTCCGGGCGCACCTGCGGGTCGGCGCGGTGCTGCTCGTGGAGTTCTGCGGCATCGCCCATGAAGTAGCGCTCTATCCGGACGCTGTCGCCTACGAGGCCGCCAGCCGGGCGCAGTACCAGCCGCCCATGCGCTCGTTCCTCTCCGTGGCGCACTTCGCCGCCGACCAGCCGCAGGGGGAGCCGGAGGCCACGGCCCTCATCTGCGGCGTTGTGGACGAGGCGCGTCTGCTGACCAACGGCGAGACCGGTGTGGGCTACTGGCGGCTGCGCGTGGCCACCGAGCGGGTAACGGTGTGGGTCCTGGCCGATGGGGAGACCCTGCCGGCGGAGCCGCAGCGCGGCAACATCATCGCCGCTTCCTGCTGGATCGTCGGCCGGGTCATTCTCCCTGGATGAGGATCTCGTCCACCCGCTGGTAGGCGAAGAGCTCCTCCGGGCGGAACCACAGGCCGATCTCGAAGTCCGCCTCCTCCACGGTGCCGGAGGCGTGGATGAGGTTGCGCACGGGACGGCGCTGCAGGTTGGCCACCGTGGGGGAGTCGATGGAGAAGTCGCCGCGGATAGTGCCCGGGGCGGCGCGGAACGGCAGCGGGTCGCCTACGAGCTTGCGCGCGGTGCCTACCGCCTGAATGCCTTCCAGGACGAAGGCCACCACCGGGCTGCTGGCCACGTAGTCGATAAGCCAGCCGCGCACGGCCCGGCCGATGGCCAGCGGGTCGTCACTGCCGGTCTGCTCCTTTACGTCCAGACCCGCGGCGGCGAAGGCTTCTCTGGTCTTGCCGCCCAGGGTCCGCAGAAAGTCTTCCGTTTTGGGATAGTGCTGCTCCAAGAAGTCGGGCGTCGGCCGCACCATCTTCAGCCCGACGATCTTCAGACCGGCGCGCTCGAAGCGGCGCAGCACCTCGCCCACCAGCCCCCGCTGCACCCCGTCGGGCTTGATAAAGATCAACGTGCGTTCGTGTCGGATGTCAGGCATACCAGCCTCCCTTGCGCGTCGCAGAATCCGCGTCACGCGCTTCCCTGCGCTCGCCGCAGACTCCTGCCGCCTCCTCCGGCTTGCCCCCTCGTTCTGCCGCCGCCACGTGTGCGTACGACGACGGTCCGTCGATGTTTACACATGTCGCTGCACCTGGAGCAGGGTCCGCCAAGAGGAGTCGACGGAGGCCGCTGCGAATCGGCTGTTCTCGTGAAGACCCGCCGGGAGGCTGTCTTCGTCCATCGCCTGCTTCGCTGGTACCGCCGCCACGGGCGGGACCTGCCGTGGCGCCGCACGCGGGACCCCTACCGCATCCTGGTCTCCGAGGTCATGCTGCAGCAGACCCAGGTGGAGCGGGTGGTTCCCAAGTACCGGGAATTCCTCCGCCGCTACCCGTCGATCCGCCACCTGGCCCGTGCGCAGGCCCAGGAGGTGCGGGAGCTGTGGTCCCCGCTGGGCTACAACCTCCGCCCGCTGCGGCTCTGGGAGACGGCCAACGCAATCCTCCGGCGGTACAACGGTCGGATACCCGACTGCCGGGAGCGGCTGCTCTCGCTGAAGGGCATCGGCCCGTACACCGCGGGCGCCGTGCTGGCCTTCGCCTACGGGCGGCGCGTCCCGGTGCTGGAGACCAACGTGCGGCGGGTCCTGCAGCGGGTCTTCTACGGCCGGCCCATGCCCGACCGCGTCCTCTGGGAGACGGCCGCCCGGCTGCTGCCCCGACGTGCCTACAACTTCAACCAGGCCCTGATGGACTTCGGGGCGACGGTGTGCACGGCGCGCAGCCCACGGTGCGCCGCCTGCCCGATGCAGGGTCTCTGCCGCAGCTACCCGCGCCTGGGCCGTGCGGCTACCACGCGGCGACCCCGGCGCGCCCCCTGAGCGGAAGGCCGCTCGGCCGCACGCCGGGGGTCGGACCGGCTCATCCACGGCGGCGCGCCCCGGTACTTCGCCGAAGGGCAGAGACGGTTCAGCGGGCAGGCCGGACAGCGCGGGTTTCGGGCCGTGCAGATCTCCCGGCCCAGGAAGATCAGCCGCAAGGAGAAGGCAGACCACTCCTGGCGGGGGACCAGGCGCATCAGATCCTGCTCGATCACGTTGGGATCGTCCGACCCGGTGAGGGCCAGACGCTGGCTGAGGCGGCGCACATGTGTGTCCACCACAACACCGGGAATGCCGTAGTAGCCACCGAGGACGACGTTGGCCGTCTTCCGCCCGACGCCCTCGAGCTGCAGCAGCTCCTCCATGGTGCGCGGCATCTCGCCGCCGAAGCGCTCCACCAGCGTGCGCGAGGCCGCCATGATGGCCTTCGCCTTCTGCCGGAAGAACCCCGTGGGCCGGATGAGGGCTTCCAGCTCCCGGGGATCGGCGGCGGCGAAGTCCGCCGGCGTTCGGTAGCGCTGGAAGAGGAGCGGGGTCACCCGGTTGACCATGGCGTCCGTGCACTGGGCGGAGAGGATCGTGGCCACCAGCAGCTGGAAGGCGTTCTCATGGCGTAGGGGGACGCGCGCCTGGGGATAGCGCTGCCGCAGCCCGGCGGCGATCTTCCGGGCGCGGGCGCGCGCGGCCGGCAGTGGTTCGCGGGTGGGGAGGCGAAGGAGTTCGGGCACGGTTCTATGCTACCCTGAGCACGCGGGGAGGGCAAAGGAGCAGGGTTCGCGGGGATCGACGGGCAAGATGCTTACCATGGTGTCGCGCATCGAGAGGGCCCGCAGGAGGTTGGAGACCGAAGGTGCCAGATTGCTGGCGCTCCCTCCGGGAGACGATCTCTTCTACCTCCTGGGCTACACCCCCCACGCCGACGAGCGTCCCTGCTACCTCTTCCTCAGCCCGGAGGAGGCGCTCTTCCTGGTGCCGGAGCTGAATGCCGACGAGGCGACGCCGCACGTGCCGTTCCCCACCATCACCTACGCCGACGCGGAGGGGCCCCGCGGTGCGCTGCAGGAAGCACACAGGCGCCTGGGCACGCCGCCGGTGGTTGCTGTCGGCGACACCATGCGCGCGGACGCCCTCCTGCTGCTGCAGGAGCTGTGGCCCCAGGCCCGCTTTGTCCCCGGGGCGCGGGTGATGGCTCCGCTGCGCATGATCAAGTCGGCGGAGGAGATCGCCGCGCTGCAGCGGGCCGCCGCCACGGCGGACGCGGCCGTAGAGGCCGTCTTCGCCACCGCCCGGCCGGGCGTGCGGGAGGCCGACCTGAAGCGGGTGGCGGAGGATGCCTTCTACGCCGCGGGGGCGCAGGAGGTGCCCTTCGCCATCATCGCTGTTGGCGCCAACTCCGCCTTTCCGCACCACACCACCTCCGCCGCCGTGGCCAGGGCCAAAGAACCGGTTCTGGTGGACCTGGGCAGCCGGGTGGACGGATACATGTCCGACATCACGCGGATGGCCTTTCTGGGGCCACCCCCCGCGCGTTACCTAGAGATCCACACGCTGGTGGAGGAGGCCGTGCGCGCCGCCCTGGAGACGGTCCGTCCGGGGGTCCCCATCCGCGAGGTGGACCTGGCGGCGCGCCGGGTGATCCAGCGGGCCGGCTACGGGGACCGCTTCACCCACCGCACCGGCCACGGCATTGGCATCTCCGTGCACGAAGCACCGTCCATCACCCACACCAATGAGCAGTCCCTGGAGGCGGGGATGACCTTCAGCGTGGAGCCCGGGATCTACCTCGCCGGGGAGTTCGGCGTACGGCTGGAGGAGGTTGTGGTCGTCACCGCACATGGGCCGCAAATTCTAAGCCGCCTGCCCCGCGACGTCCGCGTCCTGTAGGCCCGTGGCTGCCTCCCCCGACGTGCGCGCGCTGCTGCGGAAGGCGACCCTCTTTTCGCCCCTGAGCGATGAAGCCGTGGGTAGCCTGGCCGGGCACATGCGCCGGCGGGCGTTCCGCCGCGGCACGATGATCTTTCACAAGGACCAGGCGGGCGATGCCCTCTACGTTGTGAGCTCCGGGCGGGTGCGCCTCTTCGTGCCCGCGGAGGGCGGCGAGGAGCTCACCGTGGACATCGCCGACCCGGGGGAAATTTTCGGCGAGCTGGCCCTGCTGGACGGGCGCCCGCGCTCTGCCAGCGCGGAGGCGGTGGAGGAGACAGTGACCTACACCATCGACCGGGAGACCTTCCAGCGGGCCCTGGCCACTATCCCCGGCCTGGCCGTGGGGGTGATCGAGCTGCTGAGCGCTCGCCTGCGCCACGTCACCGAGTACGCCGAGAGTCTGGCCTTCCTGGACGTGCACGGCCGCCTGGCCCGGGCGCTGCTGGAGCTCGCCGACCGCTACGGGGTGGCCGGCGAAGGAGTGGAGATCGACCTGGACCTGACTCAGGCGGAGCTGGCGACCATGGTCGGGGCCACCCGGGAGCGCGTCAACCGTGCCCTGGCCGTCTTCCGCGCCCAGGGCCTAGTCGTCCTCCGCGGCCGGAAGATCGTCCTCCGCGACGCGCAACGCCTCCGAGAGCGCGTCTACCTTCGCGTTACGCAGGCGCTTCCGCCTCGCCCTCCCCACGGGTAGATGGCCTGGCCGGCCGGTACCGCAGCGCCGCCACCGCCTGCCGGATCCGGGCCAGGATACCGGGGCGCCCGCGGGCCGCAGCCACCCGGCCGGTCGCCAGGCGAGCCAGCCGGTCCCGCTCCGCTTCGCGCAGCAGGATAGCGGGCCGCTGTCTGGCCAGAAGTTCGTGCGACATGGAGTGCGTCAGCATTGTCCTCACCTCTCCCCCAAATGGCAAAGTCCCGGAGCCATGTGACAGCACCGCCGCCGCCTCCCTGATGCGAGGCTGCACTGCCGCTTCCCGGCCCCACGGTAAGGCGGGAGCTGGCAGCGTCCCATGCCCGCCGTCACACGACGGCTGTGACCTGAGGAACAGGCGGGAGGTCTAGGAAACCAGGAAGGCCGCTGCCAGCAGCGGCCCCACCTGCTGGTGCAGCCGGGCCGTCCCCTGGACGCCGCTCAGGGTGAGGGTGAGGGCGTCGGAATGGTCGCGCACTACCCGCCAGATGGCGGCCGCGCGGGGCAGGGTGAGCAGGGTGAGCAGCGCCGCAAAGGGCAGGGCGCGCAGCCAGACGCCGGCCAGGACGGCGGCGTAGGTCAGGGAGAGCAGGAGCAGGTACTCGCCGCGCGTGGCCCGCGGGCCGATGAATGTGGCCAGGGTGCGCTTGCCCCGGGCACGGTCGTCCTCAATGTCCCGCAGGTTGTTCACCACCAGGATCCCTGCGACCAGTGCCGCCACCGGCAGGGAGGCCCACACCGCCGTGGCCGCCACCGTCCCCATCTGGACATAGTACGAGCTGACGGTGATGACCCCGCCCATGAAGAGGAAGACGGTC
Source organism: Armatimonadota bacterium (assembly GCA_037446405.1). Classification (GTDB taxonomy): domain Bacteria; phylum Sysuimicrobiota; class Sysuimicrobiia; order Sysuimicrobiales; family Humicultoraceae; genus Humicultor. The sequence goes on from JBBIIQ010000024.1 coordinate 6,515, forward strand.
AGGTCTCCCAGGCCGACGTACCCCAGCGGCACGGGGCCGCCGGTGTAGGCGTACCCGGCCAGGATGCTGGCGGCGCCGATGGCCAGGATGGGCCAGCCCGCCACCGCCGCCAGCCACAGACCCAGTACGCCGCCGAAGGCGAAGAGCAGCAGGCCGCCCAGGAGCACCGTGCGCGGCCGCAGCAGCCCCTGCTGGATCACGCCGCTGGGGCCGATGGAGGTTGCGGTGTCCACCCCGCGGATGTGGTCGTAGTAGTCGTTGACCAGGTTGGTCGCGGCGTGGATGGCCACTGCGGCCACCAGGGTGACGGCGAAGCGCAGGATGTCCAGGCGGCCGCCGTAGTGCGCGGCCGCCGACCCGACCAGGACGGGGGTGACCGATGCGGTGAAGGCGAAGGGGCGCAGGGCCCGCCACCAGACGGAGGGCCAGCGGGTCTGCGCCGGCGGGGCCGCCTCGCGCGGCTCCGCCGCCTCCCGGGCGCGCTTCAGGGCCGCCACGGCAGCGCCCGCTGCTCCAGCCAGTCCAGCCCCGCAGTGGCCAGCCACCCCAGCAGCGCGGTCACCAGCAGCCCGGCGAACATGGCGTCTACGGCGAAGATCTGGTAGGAGCGCCAGATGAGGAACCCGACGATCACGATGAGCGCAAAGCCCATACCCAGCTTCAGGCCGGTGAAGATCGCCGGCAGCGCGCCGGGGAAGGCTACCGTGGTGAAGACGCCGACCGGCCCGGCGCCGTAGGCGCGGGCGATGTGGAAGTAGGCGCGGTCGAGGCCGATCACCCCGGCCATGGTGTTCAGCAGCACCAGGAAGAAGATGGAGAGGGCGACGATGCTCACCTTGGACGCCTCGCCCAGGCCCAGGTAGAAGATGATCAGCGGGTAGACGGCGATCTTGGGGATGGGGTAGATCGCCGCCACCAGCGGCATCAGCAGCGCGCGCACCGGCCGGGAGAGCCCCATGGCCAGTCCCAGGGCCACCGCCGGCGCCGCTCCCAGGAAGAACCCCAGGACGATACGCCGCACGCTCACCGCCACGTGGTACGGCAGCTCGCCGCTCTGCGTCATCACGGCCAGGGTGCGCAGGATGGTGCTGGGCGGCGGGACGAAGCGGGCATCCAGGAGGCCGCCGCGGCCGGCGAGCTCCCAGAGGAGGAGGAAGCCAAGCGGCGAGACCAGGGCCAGCCAGCGCGAGTTCCTCAAGGCTGCCGCCCCCGCAGGACCTCGCCCCGCAGCAGCTCCCAGAGGGAGGCGCTGAGCGGGCCGTACCGCGGGTCCTGGCGGATGGCCCGGTAGTCCCGCGGCCGGTCGAAGGGCACGGCCACCTCGGCCTTGATGTGACCGGGGGAGGCGCTCATCACCAGCACCCGGTCGGCCAGACGCAGCGCCTCGTCCAGGCTGTGGGTGACGAAGAGGACGGTCTTGCGCTGCTCCTGCCAGATGCGCAGCAGCTCGTCTTGCAGGAGGAGCCGGTTCTGCTCGTCCAGGTTGGCGAAGGGCTCGTCCATCAGCAGGACGTCAGGGTCGGTGGCCAGCGCGCGGGCGATGGAGACCCGCTGCCGCATCCCCTCGGAGAGCTGGGAGGGGAAGGCGTCGGCGAAGGGCAGTAGCCCCACCTGGCGGATGTGCTGCAGCGCCCGCTCCCGGCGCTCCCGGGGGGGCACGCCCATCAGGCGCAGCCCGTATTCCACATTCTGGAGCACCGTGAACCAGGGGAAGGTGCTGGTGCCCTGGAAGACGACGGCGGCGGGGAGGTGTCCCGGGCGGCGCGGCGGCAGTGTCACCGTGCCGCCGGTCGGCGCGGTCAGTCCCGCCAGGATGTGCAGCAGGGTGGTCTTCCCGCAGCCCGAGGGGCCGATCAGGGCGCAGAACTCCCCCTCCCGCACGGCGAAGGTGACGTCTTGCAGGGCGGTCAGCGGCGCGCGCGGTCCAGGGTAGACCTTGGTCAGCCCCGCCACCGCCATTCGGACCTGCACCTGGGGGAGGGCCGAGACCGGCGTCATCGCGCGGGCGGGCGCGGCAGCCTCACCTGGGCGGGGTGAAGGGGCCGAGGATCTGCAGCGCCCGGCGGACGAAGGAGGTGTCGATGTAGGCTGCCGGGGGCAGCGGCCGGTCGTACGTGAGCGCGCCGCGCTTCTTGAAGAACTCCTGCAGGCGCGCGAAATCGTTGAAGTTCATCCGGCCGTCAGGCTCGTGGAAGGGGGGCTTGGCGCGGCGGACCACGCCGGCCGGCACCCCGGTATACTTCTCCACGATCTTCGCCACATCGGTCCGCCGGTAGCCATTGCCGTAGAGGTCGCGCGAGGCGCGCAGCCAGGCCACCATGAAGCCGGTGGCCAGCTGCGGGCTCTGCCGGATGAACTGGCCGCTGAAGTAGACGGCGGTGACCTGCACGCCGTTGATAAAGTCCTGGGAGAGGCGGACGATCTGCCCGCGGTCCTCCGCCAGCGTGGCCAGCGGCTCGCCCAGCAGCCCGGCGGCGATCGCCCCGTTGGCCAGGGCGGCGGGGACCTCGGGGAAGTTCACGGCGACCAGCTGTACGTCGTCCATGGTCAGCCCGCCCTTGTGCAGAGCCGCCTGCATCCAGAATTCGGTGGCCGAGCCCAGCACGTTCACCGACACCTTCTTCCCCCGCAGGTCGGCGACCTGGCGGATCTCGCCGCTGTCGTAAGCTCGTTTGCTCACCACCAGCGGCGTGCTCACCGGCGGCTTCTCCATGTGCACCGGGCCAACCACCTTGAAGTCCAAGCCGCGGGCCGCGGCGTTGAACAGCGCCGCGCCCAGCCCGCCGATCACCGCGTCGGCGCGCCCGCTGGCCAGGACGACGAACGACGACGCCCCGCCGGGCGTGCCGATCAGTTCCACCTCCAGCCCCTGCTGCGCAAAGTAGCCACGCTCGATGGCCACGTACAGCGGGGCGAAGATCAGGACCGGGACGTGCACCACCCGGATGCGCGTCCGCGGCGGCGCCTGCGCCGGCGCGGGGAGAGCCAGCGTCCCCACCAGGGCGGATACGGCCAGCGCCAGCAGAAGTCTACGCCTCATCGTTGGCCCGCGGGGGGCGGCCCGCCCGCCTCCGCCGCGCCGATACTGCGCAGCAGCAGGGAGCGCAGCGCGGGGAGCCGCGTGCGCAGGTCCTCCCCCTCCGCCACCAGCCACTGCGTGATCACCTCGACCAGGGCGCCGAACCAGGCCCGGGCCGCCAGCGCGGTGTCCTGCGGCGGGATGGACCCCTCGGCGACGGCCCGGTCCAGGTGCCGCTGGATCACGGCGGCAAACCGGCGGTGGATCTCCAGCCGCTTCTGCTCCAGCTCCGGCCCCAGACCCACCGCCTCCACCAGCAGAATCTTGGCCAGCTGCCGCTGCTCGGCGGCGGTCTCCAGGACTACCCGCAGTGCGGCCTCGACCTTCGCCAGTGCCCCCCTATGCGCGGCGATGGCCTCCTCCACGCTCTGCTCCACCAGCCCTGCCAGCGTCTCCATCAGGGTGACGAAGATCCCCCGTTTGCTGGGGAAGTAGTGATAGAAGGCCCCTTTGGAGGTGCGGGAGGCAGCCACGATGTCGTCCACGATGGCACCGTGGTACCCTTTGGCGGCGAAGACGTCGATGGCGGCGGCCAGCAGGCGGTCGCGCGTGGCGCTGTCTGCGGTGGAGCGGGCCAAAGGTGACGTCCCGGAAGGCGAATTTAGACCGACGCGTCGGTCTAAAAGAACACTACGCGGGTGAGGAGTGTCTCGTCAATGGCGTCGAGGAGGAACCCGGACGGTTCGCCGGCCTCCTGTGATCGCCGACCGGCGGGAGACCTCGCGCCGCTACAGTGAGCTGCGCGGTTCGGGCCTGGAGCTCTACTTCGACGCGACCGTCGCGCCGCATCTGTTGCGCGCGATCCAGCTGGACAGGGTCCGATTGGACAGGGACCGATTGGACAGGGACCGAGCGCATAGAGGCCCTCGGGCGACGGCCACGCCCGATGGGCGCGGTGGAGGGAGGGCGCGACGGGCCGTAGAAGGGCAGGGGGTGGCTGCTGCGGCGGAACGATCCGCGCGCAGCGAGGGGGAGGTATGGGGAAACTGGCAGTGGTGGCCATCGGCGGTAACTCGTTGATCAAGTCGGCGGACCGGCAGACGGTTCCCGACCAGTGGGAGGCGATGGCCGAGACCGCGGAGCACATTGCCGCCATGATCGCCCAGGGGTGGGACGTCGTTATCACCCACGGCAACGGCCCGCAGGTCGGCTTCATCCTGCTGCGCTCGGAGCTGGCCAGCCACGTGCTGCACACCGTCCCGCTGGACGTCTGTGGTGCGGACACCCAGGGCGCCATCGGGTACATGGCCCAGGTCACCCTGGACGACGCACTGCTGCGCCGGGGGGTGCGGCGGCAGACGGCCACGGTGGTCACCCGCGTGGTGGTCGACCAGGCCGATCCGGCATTCCAGCATCCCACCAAGCCCATCGGCCCCTTCTACACCGAGGAGCAGGCGCAGCGGTACCGGGCGGAGCGGGGGTGGGTGGTCAGGGAGGACGCGGGCCGCGGCTGGCGGCGTGTGGTCCCCTCGCCGCAGCCGCTGGAAATCGTGGAGACCGCGGCCATCCAGACGCTGCTTGCCGCGGGGTTCATCGTCGTCGGCGTGGGCGGCGGGGGGATCCCGGTGGTGCGGGAAACCGGCGGGAGGCTGCGCGGCGTGGAGGCGGTGATCGACAAGGACTTAGCCAGCAGCCTGCTGGCCCGCACCATCAAGGCCGACCTCTTCCTCATCTCCACGGCGGTTGAGCGGGTGGCCCTGAACTTCAGGAAGCCGGGTGAGCGCTTCCTCGATCGGATGACCCTCGAGGAGGCGAAGCGCTATCTGGCCGAGGGGCACTTCCCGGCCGGCAGCATGGGCCCCAAGATCCAGGCGGCCATCGACTACCTGGAGGCAGGAGGCAAGGAGGTGCTGATTACAGCGCCGGAAGCGCTGGAGCGGGCCCTGGCGGGCGAAACGGGCACCCGGATCGGGCATTGAGCGGAGGGCTGCTGGTCCTGCCGAGCCTGAAGGAGCTCCCGCCAGCGCGTGCGGAAGATCTCGCTCATCCTTTGAGCCCGCTGATCACCGCCAGGAGGCGGTCGTCCTCTCCAGGGACGCCCTCGGCGAGACGGGCCGCGGCAACAATGGGACGCCAGCGGGTAATCTCCGCCACAGCGCCCGGGCGCCGCGCCAGATACCGCCGGATGTATGCGCGAAGGAACATGCTGCGGATCCTCTGCAGCAGTCTCCGGCGGAGGGTGTCGAGGGACGGTCGTCCCAGCTGAATCAGGAGGGTCGTGCGGGCGACGTCGACAAGGGAGTGTCCCGCCGCCGCATCGACCCAGTCGATGATCACCGGACCGGAGCCTGTAAGGATCACATTGCCCGGATGAAAGTCGCCATGGCAGAGCCTCTGCTCATTCGGGAGCAGCGCGAGGGCGGAGAGCAGGGCAGTCCTCTCCTCGGGTGCCAGCGCGGCGGCACGGCGGATGCTGGCTTCCAGGCGGGAGCGTTGCGGCCGCAGTGCGGGCAGGCTGCGTTCGTGCATGGTGGTGTGCAGGTCGGCCAGCAGATGCGCCCAGCGCTTCAGGGCCCACGGACGCGCGAGGATGACATCCAGGAGTGATGGTCCTTGCAGCCGTTCAAACACGATCCCGGGCCGGCCATCCAGCGCCAGGACGTCCTCGACGGCGGGGGCAGGGACGCCCACGGTGCGCACCAGCCGCGTGACAGCGGCCTCCTGCTCCGCGGCAGCGGCGGGGTAGCCCGCGCGGTACAGCTTGACGACGCGCCCGCTCCCCCAGGCGTAGATCTCTGCCGTCCGGCCTTGCGCGATGAGCTCGCCCCGGCTCAAGGGTCGGTCCTCATCTCTGCAACGATGTGGCGAGACGACGACAGACCGTGGGTGCACGCACATGTGGTTGCATGTCTGAAGCGGCCGGCGGTGCTCAAGGGGGCGTTCAGTGGGTGTCGACCCGGTGGCTACCCGGCTCCACGCATGAGCGTGGCCTGCCCGGCGGCCAGGCCCGCGTAGTAGGGAATGGGCTCTGGCCCGGGGACCTCAGGCGAGGGGGGTGGGCCCGCGGAGGTGCGGGGCGGGGCCAGGCCGATCAGGTCGTCCGGCCGCACGGGGACGCGGTTCAGCTCGCGGCCCGTGGCGTCGCGCAGCGCGGCCACGATGGCGGGCGTGGAGACGATGGTGGACATCTCTCCCACCCCCTTGGCCCCGAAGGGCGCCTCCGGTTCAGGGTCCTCCACCAGGGTAGAGACCACCGGCGGCATGTCCAGGATGGTGGGGATCAGGTAGTCGGTGAAAGAGGGGTTCTTGATCCGGCCGTCCTGCAGCTGGATCTCCTCCATCAGCGCAAACCCCAGCCCCTGGGCGGTGCCACCCTCGATCTGCCCGGTGACCCCCTGGGGGTGCAGCGCCCGCCCCACGTCCTGAGCGGCGGCGATCTGCACCACGCGGACCAGTCCCAGCTCCTCGTCCACCTCTACCACGGCGCGCTCGGCGGCGAAGCCGAAGGCGACGTGCGGCTCGCCCTGCCCCCGCTCGTCGATGGGGGTCGTCTGCCGGTGGTGGTAGACGCGCGTCTGCTCGATGGGCGTCTCCAGGAACTGCTCCAGGGGCGCCAGCGGTTCGTCCGCGGCCAGTACCATTCCGCCTTCGGTGCCGAGCGGCTCCCGCAGCGGCAGGCCTTCGGCCTGCGCCCAGCGGCGGACGCGGGCGAAGAGCTCTTCCTTCACGGCGCGGCAGGCCAGCTGCACAGCGCCGCCGGACATCACCGTCTGCCGCGACGCCGAGGTCGATCCGGCGGAGCCGACCTGCGTGTTCGGCGGGTGCAGCACCACCTGCTCAATCCCCAGCTCCGTGCGCGCCACCTGCAGCAGGATGGTGTGGATACCCTGCCCGACCTCGGCCGCGGCGCTATGCACTTCGGCGACGGCGCCGCCCGGGCCGCGGAAGAGGCGCACCCGGGCCTCCGCCGAGTCGTCGAAGCCGCCGCTGTAGGCGACGTTCTTGTAGCCCAGGGCGAAGCCGACCCCGCGCCGCAGGCGCTCCCCGCGGGAGACGTTGCCTGTGCCCCCGGGAAGGAGGAGAGGATCGCGCCGCTGCGGCGGCTCCTCTGGCGGCAGGGGGATGGCGGCGCAGCGACGGATCACCTCGCGCACCGGGGCACTGCCCCGGATGACCTGGCCCGTCGGCAGCACGGAGCCGGGAGAGAGGGCGTTCCGGAGCCGCAGTTCCACGGGGTCCATGCGCAGCGCCCGGGCCAGCTTGTCCATCTGCGCCTCGTAGCCGATGGCCGCCTGCACCGCGCCGAAGCTGCGCATGGCCCCGCAGGGTGGGTTGTTGGTGTAGACGCAGGTGGCCTCGATCAGCGCGTTGGGCACCTCATACGGCCCCGCGGCGAAGGTGGCGGCGTTGTGAATCACCGCCGCCGAGGAGGAGGCGTAGGCGCCGCCGTCCAGGACGATCCGCGCGTAGACGTTGATCAGCCGCCCGTCGCGCCGCGCGCCGTGGCGCATCCAGATGCGGGCGGGATGGCGGTGCACGTGGCCGAGGAAGGATTCCTCCCGGCCGTAGGACATCTTCACCGGCCGGCCGGTACGCAGGGCCAGCATGCAGGCGTGGATGTGCATGTGCACGTCCTCGCGCGAGCCGAAGGCGCCGCCCACGCCAGCCAGGTGAAGGCGGACCTTCTCCAGCGGCAGGTTGAGGCAGGGGGCGATCTGCTCCCGGTCCACGTGCAGCCACTGCGTGGCCACGTAGAGGTCCACCCCGCCGTCCGCCGCCGGTATGGCCAGCCCCGCCTCGGGGCCGAGGGGGGCCTGGTCCTGCATCCCGGTCTCGTAGTAACCCTCCACCCACACCTCCGCCTCCGCCCCGGGGTCGCCGTGCTCGATGCGGATGTGCCGCAGGACGTTGCCGAAGTCGTGCACCCGGGGAGCGTCCGGCCGCAGCGCCTGCTCCATATCGGTGACGGCGGGCAGGATCTCGTAGTCCACGACGATCTTCTCTGCGGCGCGGCGCGCGGTTTCCGGATCGACCGCCGCCAGGATGGCCACGGGCTCCCCGGCGTAGCGCACACGCTCCCAGGCCAGCACAGGCTGGTCGGCAAACTCCAGCCCGTAGGTTTTCTTGCCCGGGACATCCTCCGCCAGGAGGACGGCGGCCACGCCCGGGTGGGCCAGCGCGGTGGCGATGTTCACGGAACGGATGCGCGCGGACGGGTGGGGGCTGCGCAGCGTGTAGCCCCAGAGCATCCCCTCGGCCCACAGGTCGCTGCCGAAGAGGAACTGCCCCTTCACCTTGGGCACCCCGTCGACGCGGCGGACGCTCTCGCCGA
>JBBIIQ010000025.1:0-14644 GCA_037446405.1 Armatimonadota bacterium
CAGCGGCGTTCTCCTTACCATGTTTGACGCTCGCACCCGCCTCTCCGAGCAGGTTGCCGCCGAGGTCCGACGCTTCTTTAGGGACAAGGTGTACGAAACGGTCATCCCGCGAAGCATACGGCTCGCCGAAGCTCCAAGCTATGGAATGCCCGTGATCCTTTTCGACCCGTCCTCCCGTGGAGCGAATGCATACGTGAACCTTGCGAAGGAGGTCGTGACGCGTGGAAGGGACGCGGCCACACTGGTCGGCCATGCCGGCTGAGGCCCGCAAGCGCGGACTGGGGCGCGGTCTGGGAGCCTTGCTCGGCCGTGAAACCTATGACGAGGGGCTTGTGCGGGACCTTCCAGTGCACGAAATCCGCCCCAGCCGGCTGCAGCCCCGTAGCCCGGTGTCTTCTGAGGACGTTGAGGAGCTGGCGGCCTCTATCATGGATCGGGGCGTGTTGCAACCCATCGTCGTGCGCCCGACCGAGGACGGGTACGAAGTGGTGGCCGGTGAGCGCAGGTGGCGTGCGGCGATGGCAGCCGGACTCCAGGTTGTGCCCGCGATCGTCAGGAGCCTGTCTGATCAGGACGCGCTCGAAGTCGCTCTCCTCGAAAACATCCAGCGGGAGGACCTGCGCCCGCTAGAGAAAGCGCGGGCCTACCGCCGACTCCAGGAAGAATTCGGCATTACCCAGGAGCAGATCGACGATCGTCTTCGGAAGCGCCAGGCCGCGATCGCGAACACGCTGCGATTGCTCCAGCTTCCGGAGGAGGTTCAAGAGAGTCTCGACAAGGGGCGGATCACAGAGGGTCACGCGCGGGCACTGCTGGCCTTGTCATCTCCCCAGGCGGTGAAGGAGGCGTGCCTGGAGGTGGAGCGACGGAATCTCTCTGTCCGGCAGACAGAGCAGCTCGTCCGGCGTTGGAGTATTTCACGTGGAATTCGGCGCCGTTCCAGGCGCGCGGTGGATCCGAACATTGCGGCGGTTGAGGCCGAGCTCTCCACAAGCCTCCAGACGAAGGTGGCCATCCAGGTGGGGAGGCGTCGCGGCCGCATCCTCATTGAGTTCTATTCCCCGGCCGACCTTGACAGGATCGTCTCGATGCTAATGGCTATCAGGGGCGCGGACGTGTCAGGACGGATGCCCGCGGACATTGACTAGAGTTCTATGGATCGAGATCAAGCCTGGAACCTGGTATGCGAGTGGATCAGCAGCCCTAACCTCCGCAAGCACCTGCTGTCTGTGGAAGCGGCGATGCGCGCCTATGCGCAGCGGTTCGGGGAGGATCCGGACCTGTGGGGAGTCGTCGGCCTCCTGCACGATTTGGACTATGAGCGGTTTCCCTCCGCTGAAGCTGGCCACCCATTTCGTGGGGTTGAGGCTCTCGAGGCGATGGGGGTGCCCTCGGTGATTACCCGGGCTATCCTCTCACATGCTGACTACTCCGGAGTGGCCAGGGCTTCGCGTTTGGAGAAGGCGCTCTTTGCCTGCGACGAGCTTACGGGCTTCATCGTTGCCGTCGCGCTGGTGAAGCCGGGGCGATCGCTCGCCGAGGTGGATGTCCGGTCCGTGGAGCGGAAGATGAAGGACAAGGCCTTCGCGCGGGCGGTCAGTCGTGAAGACATCGTCCGGGGCGCGGAGGAGTTGGGAGTGCCGTTGACGGAGCACATCGGCACCGTCCTGGGGGCGATGCAGCGAATCGCTGGTGACCTTGGCCTCGGTGGCGGGCCGCGTCTCGAGCGGTGACGGCGCGGGGTGGCACAGGCAAGCCGTAACAGGCGGTGACGCGGAGGATGTGGATCCCCCGTTGTGGAACACCGCAATGAGCACCCTGGTGGTTCAGAGAGGGTAGATGCCGGCCTTTGGCGCCATTGACACGCTGGATGTGCTTGTGGCCGCCGGGTACCTGGCGCTGTCGACCGCCGTGGTCGTCCTGGCCGTTCGCGTCGGGCGACTCTCACGGCTCGTGCGTGCCGCCGGCGCCGCAGAGAGCGCGGCAGAAGGTGCCGCGCTCCGCAGTGGGATGCGGGCGGTTTCCGGACGGGTCAAGCGCCTCGAGTCCGAACTGTCGGAGGTCCAAAAGCTCCTGCGGTCCTGCGTCCGTCATGTGGGTGTCGTCCGGTACGATGCCTTCCGGGACATGGGCGGGCACATGAGCTTTAGCCTAGCGTTGCTTGACGGCCGCCGGAACGGGATTGTCCTCAGCGTTCTCAACGGACGAGACGGGAGCCGCGGGTACGCTAAGGCCGTCCAGGGTGGAAAATCGACCTCGCCGCTCTCGGAGGAGGAGCAGGAGGCTCTGGCCCAGGCACTCGATCTCGCACGAACCGGGTAGCCGTGCCGGCGAGACCCCGCAGAGGGGGCCGATGATCTTTCGGAACCGGGAGGAGGCAGGCCGGCGGCTCGGGAATGTCCTGCTGCCGTTTCGGGGGAAGCACATCTACGTCCTGGCCATCCCTAGGGGTGGCGTTGTCGTGGGAGCCGCTGTCGCGAAGGTGCTGGACGCCCCCCTGGACGTCATCGTGCCGCGAAAGCTGCGTTCTCCCTACAATCCGGAGCTGGCGATCGGTGCCGTAGCGCATGATGGGACGGTTTATCTGGACGTGGGGCTGGGCGAGAGTCTTGGCGTCGATGACGCGTACCTGCAGGGAGAGGTAGAGTTCCAACGCCAGGAGATTGCCCGGCGACTGGCGATCTACCGAGGGAGCGATGAATACCCATCCATGGATCAGCGGACGGGACTGGTTGTGGACGACGGCATCGCTACAGGGTCCACCATGATCGCCGCACTGCGCGCAGTGCGGAAGATGGCGTGCCGGCAGGTGATCGCCGCCGTCCCTGTCGCGCCGGCGGAGGGGTTGCAGCGGCTGCGGGCAGAGGCGGATCAGGTGGTCTGCCTCCATGCGCCGGCGATCTTCTACGCGGTGGGCCAGTTCTACGAGGATTTCACGCAGACCACGGACGAGGAGGTTGTGGCGCTGCTTCGGGAGGCCCAGGAACGGGTGCGGCGCGCGCCCGCGCAGGGCCCGCTCGAAAGCACCTCGCGATGAGAGTCCGGGCGGTGGGGAATGCGGCGTCGCAGCCCGATGAGCCCCTGTGATGGCAGCAGCGGCATCTGTGGAGGGCCCGAGGACGATGGAGAGCCATCCTGAGGTTCTCAAGCGTACCCCACTGTATCCGGCGCACCTTCGGTTCGGAGCGCGGATGGTCCCTTTTGCGGGATGGGAGATGCCCGTGCAGTACTCCGGGATCATCGAGGAGCACCGGGCAGTGCGTTCCCGCGTTGGGGTCTTTGACGTCTCCCACATGGGGGAGATTCTGGTAGACGGTCCGGACGCGCTGCCGGTGCTGCAGCCGCTGGTCACCAACGATGTCGCGCAGCTGGCGGTAGGCCGTGGCCTTTACACGCCCATGTGCTATCCGCACGGGGGCATCATCGATGACCTCACCGTCTTCCGGGTCGGTCCCACCCGCTACCTGCTGGTGGTGAACGCGGCGACGACGGCCAAGGATCTGGCATGGATTGAAGAACACCGTGGCGAGGCCGCGGTGCGGGACATTTCACGGGAAATGGCGTTGCTGGCGCTGCAGGGGCCGGAGGCGGCGCGGGTGCTGGGTGCACTGACGACTGCGCCTGTCGCAGACATGCGTCCGTTTGATGTCCTTCCGCAGGTCGAGGTGGCGGGGTGCCGGGTCTTCCTCTCCCGCACGGGATACACGGGCGAGGACGGCTTCGAGATCGGTCCTGCGTGGGACGATGCGCCGGCCGTCTGGGACGCGTTGCTGGATGCAGGTAACGCCGACCGGCCGGTGCCTGCCGGTTTGGGCGCGCGCGACACTTTGCGGCTTGAGGCCGGCTACATGCTCTACGGCAGTGACATCGACGAGACAACCTCACCGCTTGAGGCACCGCTGGGGTGGACGGTGAAGTGGGGAAAGGGCGATTTCATCGGGCGGGAGGCGCTCGTCTCCCAGCGGGAGAGAGGACCCGAGCGCAGGCTGGTCGGCCTAACGGTTGAAGGCCGGGCGGTGGCGCGGCCCGGGCATGTGATCGTCCACGACGACCGCCCGGTGGGCACGGTGACGAGCGGAACGTTCAGCCCAACTCTGCAGGTGAGCATCGCCCTGGGATACGTCCCGCGGCCCTTGGCGGTCGCGGGGACGGAGCTGTTCGTGGAGATCCGCGGGCGCAATGTGCTGGCGCGCGTGACGCGGCTTCCGTTCTACCGGGCTGGAAGGTGAGCGCGGTGGGGGCCGGGAACTTACCGGCTGCGGCCGGCGATACAGGGGGAGGCGGATGTACCCGGAGCACCTGCGCTATACACGCGAGCACGAATGGGCGAGAATTGAGGACGGGAAGGTGCGCGTGGGGATTACGCAGTTCGCTGCGGAGCGGTTGAGCGATGTGGTGTTCGTGGAGCTGCCGCAGCCGGGCACCGTGCTCAAGCAGTTGCAGCCCTTTGGCGTGATCGAGTCGGTGAAGGCCGTGTCCGATCTGTATGCACCGGTCTCCGGCACCGTTGTCGAGGTGAACGCCGCCCTCACCGACCGGCCGGAGCTGGTGAACCAGGACCCGTATGGGGAGGGCTGGATGCTGGTGGTGGAGGCGGCCGATCTCACCGAGCTGGACCGGCTGTTGACGGCGGAGGACTACCGGCAGCTGGTGGGCGACGGACGGGACAGCTAGATGCGTCGCGGAAGCACAGGCCTCCTCTCGTGGAGCGACCAGCGGTGACGGCGTGGGTTCCTCACAGGTACCTCCCCCTGACCCCGCAGGACCGTGCGCACATGCTGCGGGCCATCGGCGCCGAGGAGGTGGGCGACCTCTTCCGTGATATCCCGCAGAGCGTCCGATTGCTCCGCGACCTGAACCTGCCGGCGGCCCCCAGCGATGCCGAGCTGCTGCGGGAGCTGCGCGCGATGAGCCAGCAGAACGGTGACGCTGACCGGTATCTGTGCTTCCTCGGCGCGGGGGCCTACGACCACTTCATCCCCAGCGTCGTCTGGCACCTGGCCGGCAGGGCCGAATTCTACACCGCCTATACGCCCTATCAGGCGGAGATGATGCAGGGGGAGCTGCAGGCGACCTACGAGTACCAGAGCATGCTCTGCGCGCTGACGGGGATGGAGGTGGCCAACGCCTCCATGTACGACGGGGCGAGCGCTACGGCCGAGGCGACGGTCATGGCGCGGGACCTGACGCGACGGGACGAGATCGTGGTTTCTGCGGCCGTGCACCCCGAGTACCGCCAGGTTATCCGTACTTACACACGCCATCTCGGCATGCGGGTCGTGGACCTCCCCTACCGGGATGGGGTGACTCCCCTGGATGCCGTGGGCGATGCGCTCTCCGGCCAGACGGCGGCGCTAGTCGTTCAGCATCCCAACTTCTTCGGTGTGCTGGAGCAGGTCCAGGATCTGGCCCAGGCCGCGCACGCGGCCGGGGCTCTGCTCATCGTCTCGGTGGCCGACCCCGTCGCCTACGGCCTACTCAGGCCCCCCGGCGCGCTTGGCGCCGATATTGTGGCCGGCGAGGGGCAGCCGCTGGGCAACCCGCTCAATTTCGGCGGGCCGTACCTGGGGATGCTGGCCACGCGCCAGGCCTTTGTGCGGCGGATGCCGGGGCGGTTGGTGGGGCGGACTGTGGACGCGCAGGGCCGGCGCGGTTTCGTGCTCACCCTGCAGACCCGCGAACAGCACATCCGCCGCGAGCGGGCCACCAGCAACATCTGCACCAACGAAGCGCTCAACGCCCTCGCGGCGGCCATCTACATGGCCGCCCTGGGCAGGACGGGCATGCGCCAGGTGGCCGAGGCCTGTGTGCGCAAGGCACATTACGCGCGCATGCGCCTCAGCCGGATCCGCGGATTCGAGGTGGCCTTCCCGGCTCCCACCTTTCACGAGTTCGTCGTCCGCTGCCCGCTGCCGCCGGAGGAGGTCAACCGCCGCCTGCTGGCCGAGGAGATCCTCGGCGGGCTCCCCCTCGGCCGCTTCTATCCCCAGCTTGGCGACGGCTGGCTGGTCTGTGTGACCGAGAGCCGCACCCGGGAGGACATCGACCGCCTGGCTGCGGCCCTGGAGGAGATGGTCTAGTGGCCCAGGACGATTTCCCGCTGCTGGTGGAGCGCGGGGCGCCGGGGCGGGTGGGCGCTGCGGTCCCCCTGAGCGACGTCCCGGAAGTGCCGCTGGAGGACATCCTTCCCCCGGCGCAGCTCCGCGCTGAGGGTCCGCCCCTGCCGGAGGTGAGCGAGCCGGACCTGGTGCGCCACTACACACAGCTCTCCCGGCGCAACTACGCCGTGGATGTCGGCTTCTACCCGCTGGGCTCGTGCACGATGAAGTACAACCCGAAGGTGAACGAAGACGCGGCCCGCCTTCCCGGGTTTGCGCGGCTGCACCCCTATGTGCCGGACGCGCTCGCCCAGGGCGCGCTGCGGCTGCTCAGCGAGCTTGAGGCGATGCTGGCGGAGATCTGCGGCATGGACGCCGTGACGTTTCAGCCTGCCGCCGGCGCGCACGGCGAACTCACCGCCCTGCTGATGATCCGCGCGTACTTCGCCGACCGCGGCGAGTCGCGCACGCGGGTGATCGTGCCGGACTCGGCGCACGGGACCAACCCTGCCTCCGCCAGCATGTGTGGCTACGAGGTCGTGCAGGTCAAGAGCGACGCCCGCGGCAACATCGACCCGCAGGCGCTGCGGCAGGCGGCGGACGAGCGCGTGGCGGCCCTGATGCTGACCAACCCCAATACGCTGGGCCTGTTTGAGGAGCACATCACCGAGGTCGAGGAGATCATTCACGGCTGTGGCGCGCAGATGTACCTGGATGGGGCGAACTTCAACGCGGTCCTGGGCATCTCGCGCCCCGGCGACCAGGGCTTTGACGTCATGCACATGAACCTCCATAAGACCTTCAGCACGCCACACGGCGGCGGAGGGCCGGGCGCCGGGCCGGTGGCGGTGAAGGCCCACCTGGCGCCCTACCTGCCGGTGCCGGTGGTGGTTCGGGAGGGGGATCGCTTCCGCCTGGACTACGACCGCCCGCGGTCCATCGGCAAGGTGCGCAGTTTCTACGGGAACTTCGGCGTGCTGGTTCGCGCGTACGCCTACATCCGCACCTTCGGACCCCGCCTGCGCCAGATCGCCGAGGCTGCCGTGCTCAATGCCAACTACCTGCTTGCGCTGCTGCGACCGGCCTTTGAGGTGCCCTACGACCGGCGCTGCATGCACGAGTTCGTTCTGGCGGGGACCCGCCAGAAGCGGGAGTTCGGTGTCACCACCAGGGACATCGCCAAGCGGTTGATGGACTACGGCTACCACGCCCCTACGATCTACTTTCCCCTGATTGTCGACGAGGCCATGATGATCGAGCCCACCGAGACGGAGAGCCGGGAGACGATTGAAGCCTTCGCCCGGGCCCTGCTGGCGATCGCGGAGGAGTGCCGCACGGACCCCGAGGTAGTCCGGTCGGCGCCCCACACGACGGTGGTCTCCCGGCTGGACGAGGTGAGGGCAGCCCGAAAGCCTGATTTGCACTGGCCTCTGGAGAGCCCGGAGCCCGCGTCTCCCTGAGAAAATCCGCGAAAACGAGAGATTGGGCGCGATCTGGCGCGCTCCGCCTTATAGCGTACGTAAGTTCGGTATTCAACCCATTTGACAGTCGAACACTAGTTCGCTATACGGGAATCAAAGGAGGATACCATGGTTCCGCCGCTCACCCGCCGGCAGCGACAGATTCTTGAGCACCTCGCGTTCTCCATCCGCCGCTCCGGGTACGTCCCGTCGGTCCGGGAGATCGGACGGGCAGTCGGGCTCAGGTCGCCGTCGACGGTGCACCAGCATCTAAATGCGCTGGAGCGCAAGGGGTACATTCGGCGCCGCGGAGACCGCATGCGCGTCCTCCAGATCACCGAGCGCAGCGTTCTGCCCGAGGGTGAGGAGGTTGTGTCCCTCCCCCTGGTGGGTCGGGTCTCCGCCGGCCTGCCGATCCTCGCCGAGGAGCTCGTCGAGGACATGATCCCCGTGCCGCGGCGGATGGTGGGCTGGCAGGACGAGTGCTTCCTGCTCACGGTACGCGGCGACAGCATGGTCGGTGCCGGCATCATGCAGGGAGATCTGGTGGTGGTGCGCTGCCAGCCCACGGCGCAGCCCGGCGATATTGTGGTCGCCCTCTACGGGGAGGAAGCTACAGTCAAGCGGCTGCGCGTGGAAGACGGCAGGCCCGTGCTGGCACCGGAGAACCCGGCCTTTCCGATCCTTCGCGGCGAGTTCGAGATTCTCGGCAAGGTCGTCGGGCTGCTGCGCAGCTACCGGCAGGCGAGCGGGTGATGGTCTGGGCGCTCTTCCTGAATGACCGCCGGGCCATCGGGCTCAAGTGGGGCCTCCTGCTCCTGCTGCTGGCTGCCGGGGCGCTGCTGGAGATGCCGCGCTAAACCTCCAGGTTGGCGATGCGGGTCCCCGCTGCGCCCGCGCTGGCGCCGCGGGTGGTCGTTTCCCGTCCCTGCCCGCCCCCCTGCCTGGCCGTCCAGGAGGCGCCGGGGCGGCCGGAGAAACCTGCGGCCGTGGACGAGGCACAGGCGCGCCTCCATCTGGAGCGGGGCGAAGACCACCTGCGGCGCGGAGAGTGGAGCGCTGCGGAGCAGGCCTTCCGGGAAGCCGTCACCCTGCACGCGACATCCGCCGTCGCCTGGAGCAAGCTGGGCGTGGCGCTGGCGCGGCAGGGGCGGTACGCGGAAGCGGGGGAGGTCCTCTTTCGCGCCATCCAGCTCGACCCCCGCTATGCGCCCGCCTACAACAATCTGGGCAACGTCTACCGCGAGCAGGGACGGCGGGAGGACGCGCTGCGCGCCTACCGGCAGGCGATCGCGGCGGACCCAGACTACTGGGTCGCACATCAGAACCTGGGGGCGTTGTACAAGGAGATGGGCCGGCTCGGTGAGGCCGTGGCAGAATTTCGCACGGCCACGCGCCTCTCCCTGCGCGGTCCGCGCGGCCGGCGCCGCGGCTGCCTGGGCCCCTCTGTGCTGGGCGTGCTGGGCGTGCTGGGCGTGACGCTGGCGGGTGTCTCCTGGCTGGCGCGGCATGTGCGCTGAGCGGCACGCCGGGGGCGTATCGAGCGTGTGCGCGGCGCCCGAAATACGGTGGCCGCTGCGGGCGTTAGGGGGTATAGTGTGAGGAGATTCCAGGGACGGTAAGGAGGACAGTGCTCGTATGGCCCAGCCTGTGCACGTGACGGAGCAGTCCTTCGAGCGGGAGGTCTTGCAGGCGGAGACCCCGGTGCGGGTGGATTTCTGGGCGGAGTGGTGTGCTCCCTGTCGGATGATTGCGCCCATCGTCGAGGAGTTCGCCCGCGAGTACGAGGGGCGGCTGAAGGTGGCCAAGGTCGACGTGGACGACAACCAGTCCTTGGCCATGAAGTTCAACATCATGAGCATTCCCACGCTGGGACTGTTCAAGGGCGGCCAGCTGGTGGAGCGGATCGTCGGCTACATGCCCAAGGCTGAGCTGAAGCGGCGCGTGGACGCCGCCCTGGGCGCCAGCGTGCGCTAGTCGGTGTGCCTCAGGGGCGGGGGAGGTCTTCCCCTTTTCCCCCGCCCCTGGTGGGGCCGGCCGCGGCCTCCTCCACGGCGGCAGAGGCTCGCCGGTACTCCTCGGCGCCCGGGGCCTCAGTTCCGCCCGGGGCATCTTCCCCCTGCAGCCAGCGTTCCGCCTCGATGGCGGCCATGCAGCCGAAGGCCGCGGCGGTAACGGCCTGGCGGTAGGTGTGGTCGTGCACGTCGCCGGCGACGAAGACCCCCTCCACGCTGGACATCATGCCGTGGGTGCGCAGCAGGTAACCCTGCTCGTCCATCGCCAGCTGCCCCTTGAAGATCTGCGTGTTGGGAATGTGCCCGATGGCAATGAAGACGCCGTCGGTGCGGCGCTCGCTGACCTCGCCGGTGACGCGGTTGCGCAAGCGCACGGCCGTCACCCTGTCGTCGCCCAGGATATCGGCAACCTCGGCGTTCCAGATGAAGTCGATCTTGGGGTGCTTGAAGGCACGGTCCTGCATGATCTTGCTGGCCCGCAGCCGGTCGCGCCGGTGCACCACCGTCACCGACCGGGCCAGGTTGGCCAGGTAGAGCGCCTCCTCCATGGCACTGTCGCCGCCACCGACCACCATGACGTCCTGCTTGCGGAAGAAGAACCCGTCGCAGGTGGCGCACGTGGAGACACCCCGGCCGAGGAAGCGCTCCTCGGAGGGCAGGCCCAGCATCCTCGGCCGCGCCCCGGTGGCCACGATGAGGGCGCGGGCGCGCACCTCCTGGCCGCTCTGCGTGCGGACGAGGAAGGGGCGGCGAGAGAGGTCCACCTCCACGGCGTCCTCGCTGATGAACTCTGCGCCCACGCGCTGCGCCTGCGCGCGCATGGCCTGCATCAGGTCGGGGCCCATGACCCCCTCGGGGAAGCCGGGGAAGTTCTCCACCAGGGTGGTCAGCATGAGCTGCCCGCCCGCCTCCGCGCCCTCGATAACCAGCGGCGCTAGGTTCGCCCGGGCGGCGTAGATCGCCGCGGTCAAACCGGCGCAGGCCCCGCCCAGGATGACCACATGGCGTTCACCGGGGGCTCCCGTGGGACCAATCTGCTCACGCGCACGGCTCATGGCTGCCTCCGTCCCTCCTGCTCAATCCAACTGCCCAGCGTACCCCACTCCCCACCCCGAGGCAACGGATGGCACGGGGGCGCGCTTCCCCGGAAACGGGGCGCGGGGCACAAGGCCCATCCCGCGGCCTCGGGGCAGCCCCGCGCAGGGCGCGCCACTGGGGGCCGCCCGCCGCTCCGGGGGGCGGCCCCATATTACAATGGCGTTGTCAGATCTATTGACAATGGCGATGTCAGGTGACTATACTTCCGTGGCGGGAGCGTCGCCAGGCGGCGCACCCTGGAGCGTACGGTGAGGGACCGGGGGGATCGACCGCTCTACGTCATCAGCATCGCGGCGGACCTGGCGGGGGTGCACCCGCGGACGCTGCGCATCTACGAGGAGAAGGGGCTGCTCTCCCCGGTGCGGCGGAACCGCATCCGCCTCTACGCCGACCGGGACATCGAGCGGGTGCGGCTGATCCGCTATCTGACCCAGGAGCTGGGTGTGAACCTGGCGGGGGTCAAGCTGCTGCTGGAGGTCTACGAGCAGCGGGAGGAGGGCCGCAGCGGCGACGCCCGCTGGAGCATCACGCGGCGGTCGGTCCGGCTGCGGCACAGTGATGAGGATACGGAAGGGAAAGGAGGCAGGCAGCGATGAGCATCAGGCGGTGGGATCCGTTCGACGAACTGGCGTCTCTGCGCGAGTCGATGGAGCGGCTCTTCGACGAGTTCTTTACCCGCCGGCCGGGACGGACGCTCGCTCCGGCCATGTGGGAGCCGGCGGTGGAGCT
The DNA here is from genome assembly GCA_037446405.1 of Armatimonadota bacterium. Taxonomy (GTDB): domain Bacteria; phylum Sysuimicrobiota; class Sysuimicrobiia; order Sysuimicrobiales; family Humicultoraceae; genus Humicultor. The sequence continues at coordinate 11,401 of JBBIIQ010000025.1, forward strand.
CTTCGAGACCGAGGACGACGTGGTCTTCCGGGCGGAGATGCCGGGCATCGACCCCAAGAGCGTGGACGTGACGGTGTCGGAGGACACGCTGGCGGTGAAGGGCGAGGCCCGGGCGGACCACGAGCAGAAGGGCCGCAGCTACTACCGGCGGGAGCTGCGCTACGGCGCCTTCGAGCGCACCGTGGCTTTGCCCGTCTCGGTGCAGGCGGACCAGGCCAAGGCCACCTTCAAGAACGGGATCCTGGAGATCCGCATCCCCAAGGCGGAGCGGGCGAAGGCCAAGTCCATTAAGGTGGAGGTTGAGTAGTCGTGGGACGCGTCGTCGGCATTGACCTGGGGACCACCAACTCCGTCATCGCCACCATGGTGGGCGGTGAGGTGCAGGTGATCCCCAACGCGGAGGGCAGCCGCCTCACGCCCTCCGTGGTCGGCTTCACCAAGACCGGGGAGCGGCTGGTCGGGCAGATGGCCAAGCGCCAGGCCGTGCTCAACCCGGAGAACACCATCTACTCTATCAAGCGCTTCATGGGCCGGCGCTTCAGCGAGGTGGAGACCGAGCGCCGCATGGTGCCCTACAAGGTGGAGGAGGGCAGCAACGGGATGGCCGTGGCCCGCATCCCGGCGGCCGGCAAGACCTTTACCCCCGAGGAGATCTCCGCGATGATCCTGCAGAAGCTGAAGACGGACGCGGAGGCCTACCTGGGGGAGAAGGTGACGGAAGCGGTGATCACGGTCCCGGCCTACTTCAACGACGCGCAGCGCACGGCCACCAAGAACGCCGGGGAGATCGCCGGCCTGAAGGTGCTGCGCATCATCAACGAGCCCACCGCCTCGGCCCTGGCCTACGGCCTGGACAAGAAGGGCGCCGAGACCGTGCTGGTCTTCGACCTGGGCGGGGGCACCTTCGACGTGACCATCCTGGAGATCGGCGAGGGCGTCTTCGAGGTGAAGGCCACCAGCGGGGACACACACCTGGGCGGCGACGACTGGGATGAGCGCATCGTCAACTGGCTGGCCGACGAGTTCCGCAAGGAGCAGGGGATCGACCTGCGCAAGGACCGCCAGGCGCTGCAGCGGCTGCGCGAGGCGGCGGAGCGGGCCAAGGTGGAGCTCTCCACCGTGGTGCAGACCACCATCAACCTGCCCTTCATCACCGCTGACGCCACCGGCCCCAAGCACCTGGACTACGTCCTGACCCGGGCCAAGCTCGAGGAGCTGACCGCCGACCTGGTGGAGCGGTGCATCGGGCCGCTGAAGCAGGCCCTGAGCGACGCCAAGATGACCGAGCGGGACCTGGACGAGGTCATCCTGGTGGGCGGCGCCACGCGCATGCCCATGATCCAGGAGCTGGTCCGGCGGCTCACCGGGAAGGAGCCCAACAAGGAGGTCCACCCCGATGAGGTGGTGGCCGTCGGGGCGGCGATCCAGGCGGGGGTGCTGGCCGGGCAGGTGCGCGACGTGGTCCTGCTGGACGTCACCCCGCTCTCCCTGGGCGTGGAGACCCTGGGCGGCGTGATGACCGTCCTGGTGCCGCGCAACACCACTATCCCAACGCGAAAGAGCGAGGTCTTCACCACGGCGCAGGACGGGCAGACGCAGGTAGAGGTGCACGTCCTGCAGGGGGAGCGGCCCATGGCTCGCGACAACCGCACGCTGGGCCGCTTCATCCTGGATGGTATCCCGCCGGCGCCGCGCGGCGTGCCGCAGATCGAGGTGACCTTCGACATCGACGCCAACGGCATCCTCAACGTGGCGGCGCGGGACCGCGCCACCGGCCGGGAGCAGTCCATCAAGATCACCGGGACCTCCACCCTGGCCAAGGACGAGGTGGAGAAGATGGTCAAGGAGGCGGAGCGCTTCGCCGAGGAGGACCGGCGCAAGCGCGAGGCCGCCGAGATCCGCAACCGCGGCGACAGCGTGGCCTACCAGACGGAGCGGATGCTCAAGGAGGTGGGGCAGAAGGTCTCCGCCGACGAGCGGCAGCGCGTGGAGGCGGCGCTGAAGGAGCTGCGGGATGCCCTGGGGACGGAAGACAGCGAGCGCATCCGTCGCGCGACCGATGCGCTGCAGCAGGCCTCCTACAAGCTGGCCGAGGAGATGTACAAGGCCACAGCCGGCGCGCCGACGGGATCGGGAAGCCCTCCCGGGGCGGGCGGGGCCGGCGGCGAGGCCAAGCCCGGCGACGACGTCATCGACGCCGAGTACCGGCGGGCGGACAGCTAGGCGCTCGCCGTTGAGGTGAGGGGATGAGCGAGCGCAAGGGCAGACCCGTGAACGGCGAGGCCGAGGAGCCGCTGGCCGTGGGGGCACCTGAGGTCCCGGAGGCTGCGGCGCCGGCCGGGGAAGAGGGCGAGGAGGCGGTGGCCGGCGGGGGAGGCGTGGCGGCGACCGCAGCTCCCACGGTCGAGGAGCTGGAAGCGGAGGTGCGGCGCTACAAGGCGGAGGCGGAGCAGCACTGGCAGCAGTTCCTCCACGCCGCCGCCGACCTGGAGAACTACAAGAAGCAGGCGGCGCGGGCGCGGGAGGAGGCGGTGGAGCGGACCCGCCGCGCCATGCTGGCCGTGGTCCTCTCGGTGGTGGACAACATCGAGCGGGCGCTGGAGTACAGCGGGCAGGGCGACGCTGCGGCCTCCATCGTCGAGGGGATTCGGATGACGCACCGCCAGGTCCTCGACCTGCTGGCGAACATGGGGGTGCGCCCGTTCGAGGCGGTGGGGAAGCCGTTCGACGCCCGCTACCACGAGGCGGTGGAAGTGGTGCCCGCTTCCGCGGAGCACCCCAGCGGGACCGTGGCGGCGGAGGTGCAGCGCGGCTACCTCATCGGCGACGAGGTCCTGCGGCCCGCCCGCGTGCGGGTCGCGCGGGAGGGGTGACCGGGGCCGCCCCGGCGGCCGGCGGGGATGGAGTTCAAGGACTACTATCGGATCCTGGGCGTCGAGCCCACGGCGGACGCCAAGACCATCAGCCGGGCCTACAAGCGCCTGGCGCGTCAGTACCACCCCGACGTGAACAAGGCGGCCGGAGCGGAAGAGCGGTTCAAGGAGATCAACGAGGCCTACCAGGTGCTGGGCGACGCGCAGAAGCGGGCGCGCTACGACCAGATGTACGAGGCCTACCGCCGCGGCGGGGTGCACTGGCAGGAGCTCTTCCGCGGCGTCCCCGGAGGGGGGGCGCAGGCGCCCGGCGGGTTCAGCGGCACCGTCGAGGAAGGGCACCTGGAGGACCTGCTCGGCGGGTTCAGCGA
>JBBIIQ010000026.1:0-14577 GCA_037446405.1 Armatimonadota bacterium
CGCCGTCGCCTCGGGGGCGGCGGCGGGCACGGTGTACCGCTTCGACGCGGCGGACGGCCCGCTGCCGGCGGCGCTGCTGCGGGACTCCACGCATGCCGTGGGGGTGGCGGACGCGGTGGAGCTGGCCCGGGCCCTGGGGCGGCTGCCGCGCCGCCTGCTCATCTACGGGATCGAGGGGGAGCACTTTTCCGCCGGCGTGGGTCTCTCCCCGTCGGTGAGGAGGGTAGTGCGCGGGGTGGTGGCGTCGATCCTGCAGGACCTGCAGGCCGAAGGTGAGCGGGATGGCTGACCTCCGCGTGCAGCGTGCCCTCCGGCGGGCGGGGGAGCGGTCCCGCGGCCGGGAGTCGCGGGCGCAGCGGCTCCGCGTGACCATCCGCGGCGCCGTGCAGGGCGTGGGCTACCGGCCCTTCGTCTACCGCCTGGCCACGGAGATGGGCCTGGCCGGATGGGTGAGCAACACCACACAGGGCGTCTTCATCGAGGTGGAGGGCCGGCTCCCGGCCCTGCGCGCCTTCCTGCGGCGGGTGCAGCGGGAGCGGCCGCCGCGGGCGGCGGTGCACAGCCTGGACGCCGTCTACCTGGACGCGGTGGGATTCGTCGGGTTTCAGATCAGGGAGAGCACGGCGGAAGGCGCCAGGACGGTTGCCGTCCTCCCCGATATCGCCACCTGCCCGGACTGCCTGCGGGAGCTCTTCGACCCGGCGGACCGCCGCTACCGCTATCCGTTCATCAACTGCACCAACTGCGGGCCGCGCTTCAGCATCATCGAGGCGCTGCCCTACGACCGGCCCAACACCACCATGCGCCGCTTCGTCATGTGCCCGGCCTGCCGGGCGGAGTACGACGACCCGCTGGACCGCCGCTTCCACGCCCAGCCCATCGCCTGCCCCGCCTGCGGTCCGCAGCTGGCGCTGTGGGATGACCGGGGGCGCATTCTGGCCGGCCGGGAGGCGGCGCTGCAGGAAGCGGCCGCGGCGCTGCGCCGCGGAGCCATCGTGGCGCTGAAGGGGTTGGGCGGCTTCCAGCTCCTGGTGGACGCGCGCAGCGAGGAGGCGGTGCAGCGTCTGCGCCGCCGCAAGCGGCGCGAGGAGAAGCCCTTCGCCCTCCTCTACCCGTCGCTGCAGGCGGCAAGGCGGGACTGCCTGGTCTTGGGGGAAGAGGCCGCGCTCCTTGCCTCACCTGAGGCACCCATCGTCCTGCTGCTCCGCCGGGCCGGCGCATCCGTCGCCGCCGCGGTGGCCCCGGGCAACCCCTCTTTGGGCGTGATGCTCCCGTACACCCCCCTGCACCACCTGCTGATGGCCGAGCTTGGGTTCCCCGTGGTGGCCACCAGCGGGAACCTGGCGGAGGAGCCCATCGTCACCGACGAACGAGAGGCCCTGGATCGCCTGGGCGGGATCGCCGACCTCTTCCTGGTGCACGACCGGCCCATCGCCCGGCACGTGGACGATTCGGTGGCCCGGGTGGTGCTGGGGCGCCCGCTGCTCCTGCGGCGGGCGCGCGGCTACGCCCCCCTGCCCGTGACGCTGCACGGCGCAGCCCCGGGAGACAGCCCGCTCTTGGCCGTGGGCGGCCACCTGAAGAACACCGTGGCCCTGGCCGTGGGGGCGCAGGTCTTCATCAGCCAGCACATCGGCACGCTGGAAACCGCCCCGGCCTATGAGGCCTTCGTCCGGGTCATCGCCGACTTCACCCGCCTCTACGACGCCCCGCCCCGCGCCGTGGCCTGCGACGCGCACCCGGACTACCTCTCCACGCAGTACGCGGAGCGCTCGGGCCTGCCGCTGGTGCGGGTGCAGCACCACCACGCGCACGTCCTGGCCTGCATGGCCGAGCACGAGCTGGCCGGCCCCGTCCTGGGTGTGGCCTGGGACGGCAGCGGGGACGGGATGGACGGCACGGTCTGGGGCGGGGAGTTCCTCCGCGTGACGGCGGAGGGCTTCCACCGCGTCGCCTCCTTCCGCCGTTTCCCTCTGCCGGGGGGCGACCGGGCGGTGCGGGAGCCGCGGCGGACGGCGGTCGGTCTGCTCCACGCTGTCTTCGGCGACGCCGTCTTCGAGATGGTGCACCTTGCGCCGGTCGCCTCGTTCTCCGGAGCCGAACGGCAGGTGCTGCGGCAGATGCTGGCCCGCGGGGTCAACTCGCCGCTGTGCTCCAGCGTGGGGCGCCTCTTCGATGCGGTGGCGGCCGTCCTGGGGATCCGGCAGCGCTGCAGCTTCGAAGGACAGGCGGCGATGGAGCTGGAGTTCCTGCTGGACGGCGTGGCCACCGACGAGGCCTACCCCCTGCCGGTCACCGCGTCTGCCGATGCCGGCGGCCGGCTCCTGCTGCTCCTCGATTGGGAGCCAATGGTGCGGTCCGTCCTGGACGACCGGCGCGGCGGCGCGCCTCCCGGGCTCATCTCCGCCCGCTTTCACAACGCGCTGGCAGAGGCTACGCTGGCCGTAGCCCGCCGCATCGGGGAGGAACGTGTGGTCCTCACCGGCGGCTGCTTTCAGAATGCCTACCTCGTGGAGCGCGCCGTGCGCCGGCTGCAGGCGGAGGGGTTCCGCCCGTACTGGCACCAGCGGATTCCGCCCAACGACGGCGGCCTGTCCCTGGGGCAGGTGGTGGCGGCGCGGCTGCGGCGGGAGGTGTGAGGGCAGATGTGTCTGGCGGTTCCCGGGAAGATCGTCAGCATCACCCCCGGCGAGGGTCTGGAGCGCAGCGGCCGGGTGAGCTTCGGCGGCGTCATCAAGGAGGTCAACCTGGCCTTCGTCCCCGAGGCGCAGGTGGGCGACTACGTCATGGTGCACGTGGGTTTCGCCCTGAGCCGGGTGGACGAGCGGGAGGCGGAGCAGATCTTCGCCTACCTGGCCGAGCTGGAGGAAGGGGAGTCAGCGGCGGCCCGGAGGCCACAGCGCTCCTCGGGGGAGCCGTCTCCCTGACGGGGATGCGGGTGAGGAGGCCGTGAGGTTCATCGACGAGTACCGCGACGCGCGGGCCGCGCGGCGGCTGGCCGCGGCCATCGCCCGGACCACCACCCGTCCCTGGACGATCATGGAGGTCTGCGGCGGCCAGACCCACACCCTCGTCAAGTTCGGCGTCGCTCCCGCCGCAGGTCACGCTGGGGCACGGACCGGGCTGCCCGGTGTGCGTGACGCCGCTGGAGCTCATCGACAAGGCCGTGGAGATCGCGGGGATGCCCGGGGTGATCTTCTGCTCCTTCGGCGACATGCTGCGCGTCCCCGGGACGCATGGGGATCTGCTGGCGGCCAGGGCGCGGGGCGCGGACGTGCGCGTCGTCTACTCCCCGCTGGACGCCCTGGCCGTCGCCCGGGCCAACCCGCAGCGGCAGGTGGTCTTCTTCGCCGTGGGCTTCGAGACCACGGCGCCGGCCAACGCCCTGGCCGTGGTCCAGGCGCAGCGCCAGGGCCTGCGCAACTTCACCCTGCTGGTCGCCCACGTCCTGGTCCCACCGGCGATGGAGGCGATCCTGGCCTCGCCGGGCAACCGGGTGCAGGGCTTTCTGGCCGCGGGGCACGTCTGCACGGTGATGGGCTACGAGGAATACCGCCCCCTGGCCGCACGGTACCATGTGCCCATCGTGGTTACCGGATTCGAGCCCCTGGACATCCTGCAGGGAGTGTACATGTGCGTGCGGCAGCTGGAAGAAGGGCGGGCGGAGGTGGAGAACCAGTACGTCCGCTCCGTCCGCCCTCAGGGCAACCGCGCGGCCCGGGAGCTGATCGCTCAGGTGTTCTGCGTGGTGCCGCGGCGCTGGCGGGGCATTGGGGAGATCCCCCACAGCGGCCTGGGGCTGCAACCGGCCTATGCCGACTTCGACGCGGAGCGGCGCTTCGGCCTGGCCGGGCGGGGCGTGGAGGAGCCCACGGAGTGCCGCAGCGGCCTGGTGCTGCAGGGGGTGCTCAGGCCCCCGCAGTGTCCCGCCTTCGGCACGCGCTGCACGCCGGAGCACCCCCTGGGGGCCACCATGGTCTCGTCGGAGGGCGCCTGCGCCGCCTACTACCGCTACCGCCGCGTGCCGGCCCAGGGGGCTCCGTCGTAACGCCATCACGCCGGGAGGTGCGCGCCGCCATGAGGGACGCGGAGGACTTCGTCCTCTCCTGCCCCATTCCCATCAGCGAGTACCCGCAGGTCATGCTGGCGCATGGCGGCGGGGGCAAGCTGATGCACGGGCTGATCGAGAAGATGTTTCTGGCCGCCTTCCGCAACCCGCCGCTGCAGGCGCGCCACGACGGGGCGGTGGTGCAGGCAGACGGCGGCCGGATCGCCCTGAGTACCGACAGCTACGTGGTCCGGCCGCTCTTCTTCCCCGGTGGGGACATCGGCACGCTGGCCGTCAACGGCACGGTCAACGACCTGGCCATGTGCGGCGCCCGGCCGCTGGCCCTCAGCGCCGCCTTCATCCTGGAGGAGGGGCTGCCCATGGAGACGCTGTGGCGGGTCGTCCGCTCGATGCAGGACGCCGCGGCCGCCGCCGGCGTGCCCATCGTCACCGGCGACACCAAGGTCGTGGACCGGGGCAAGGGGGACGGCCTCTTTGTCACCACCGCCGGTCTGGGGGTCGTGCCCCCCGGGCGGGACATCCGCCCGCAGCGGGTCCGCCCCGGCGACGCCGTCCTGCTCAACGGCGACATCGGCCGGCACGGGATGGCCGTCATGGCCGTGCGCGAAGGGCTGAGCTTCGAAAGCGAGATCACCTCCGACTGCGCTCCGCTGGTGCAGCCGGTGATGGCGCTGCTGGAGGGCGGGGTCCAGGTGCACTGCCTGCGCGATCTCACCCGGGGCGGGCTGGCCGGCGCGGTCATCGAGATCGCCCGCGCCGCCGGGGTGCGCGTGGAGCTGGACGAGCGGGCCATCCCCGTCCGCCCCGACGTGCAGGGGGCCTGCGAGATGCTGGGCCTGGACCCCCTTTACGTGGCCAACGAGGGGCGCTTCGTGGCGTTTGTGGCGCCACAGGACGCGGAGCGGGCGCTGGAGATCCTGCGGGGCACTGCGCTGGGCGCAGACGCACGGACGATCGGCCGCGTGGAGGCCGCCCGTGACGGAGGTCTCGTCACGATGACGACGACCATCGGCGCGTCACGGGTTGTCGACATGCTGAGCGGTGAGCAGCTGCCGCGGATCTGCTGACCGATTCAGTCGGCGGTGGGGTCGATCAGCCTGAGTTCGCGGAAGTACGTTCGGTAGAACCCCCGATCGCGGGTCAGGAGCGCATCCGCCTGGAGCAAGGCGTGGGCGCCGATCAGGAAGTCCGCGATCACCCGGTGTCGCGGAGCCCGCGCTCCCCGTCGGCTCTCCCGCCACAGGCTCCCTGCCATCTCCGCCGCCTGGCTGGAGATCGGGTCGAACTGGATTCCCAGCAGGGCAAACGCCTCGCGGAAGGCCTCCGGTGTGGGGAAGTGCGCCCGCACCTCGGCCCACACCACGTCGCAGGCCAGCAGGGCGCCGGCGTCGTACGCCGATCGCAAGGCCTGGCGAGACTTCGCTCCGAATGCCGGATCCGCGCCCAGGCAATCCAGGAGAACAGAGGAGTCCAGGGCAGTCTTCACGCCCGCCTCGACCTGGGTCCCCGCATCTCGTCCAGGAGGGCATCTGTCGGCTTGCGGAGCTTGAGGATCCCAAAGATGCGGTCGACGGGGTGTCCGCCCGCACTCCCCTTCCGCAGCAGAACGCCGTTCTCACGAATCTCGAACGTCACCACCGTGCCAGGCTGCAGGCCCAGCCTGTTCCGCACGTCCACCGGAACGGTCACCTGACCCTTGGAGGAGATCCTGCTCTTCATACACTGAATGTAAAACGTAAAGGACTCAAGGTCAAGAATCCCAAGCGCCCCCCCCAGGCCGGTTGCGTGCGTCCTCCGGCGAAGGGTGCTCTGCAGACACCACGGGCGGTGCCTCCCCCGGCGGCCGCCGCCAGCGCCGCCAGGAGCAGCAGCACCGCCCGCACCCGACGACCTCCCCGCGCCGTGTCCCTCTGGCTCAGGGAAACGGCATGGTGGGCCGGCCTCGAACCTGAAGATGGTTTAGCGCCGCGTCCCCGGCTTCGCCAGCAGGTTCTCCAGGAACTCCTCGTGGCCGACCTCGTCCCGCAGCAGCTCCGTGGCCAGAGCGTAGGTGGCGTGGTCCTTGCCGAAAGTCAGCTTGGCCAGGCGGTTGTAGGCGGCGATGGCGCCGCGCTCGGCCTTGATCTGGTCTTCCACCATGCCGTCCGCGTCGGCCCAGTCCTGCCGCGGGGCGGTCCACGGCGCGTTCGCTCCCGCCTCCCACTCGCGGGGGTGGACCACCGGGTCGCCGCCCAGCTCGATGATGCGGGCGGCCAGCTTGGCCGCGTGGCCCAGCTCGTCGGTGGCCTCCTCCTTGAAGTGCTCCATCAGCTCCTCCCCGTGGAAGCCCTCCGCCACCTGAGCGGTGATCCAGTAGGAATAGAACGCCAGGAGCTCATCCAGGTAGGCTTTCTTCAACTCGCGGATGACCTCAGCGACGTCCACCTCGAGGACGGACCGGCCTTGCTCTCCCATGCTGCACCTCCTTGGAGTGGGCTTGCCCTCCCTGCCGGCACCGCGGGCAGAGACCGCGCACGGTGAGGTGGCGCTCCAGGAGGAACCCGGAGGCCCGGGCCAGCTGCGGTAGCAGCCGGCCCACATCCGCGGCCAGGTCGACGACGGTCCCGCAGCGCACACAGACGGCGTTCACGTGGGGGACGGCGCGGCCGTCGTAGCGGGTGACGCCGTCCGCGCCCTCCAGGGGCACCGCCAGGCCCAGCGCGCTGAGCAGGTGAAGGGTCTTGTACACCGACGCCCGGCTGACCGTAGGATGCCGCCGCCGCACCCGGCGGAACAGCGTCTCCGCCGACGGGTGGTCGGCGGCGCACAGTTCCGCAAAGATGGCCAGGCGCTGCGGGGTCACCCGGTGCCCGGCTGCCCGCAGGGACCGGAGGAAGGGCAGAACCTCTAGCTTCTTGAGAGTCATTCTCAACAAGGATTCTATCGCCATCGGGGATCCAGGCGCAAGAGGAAGATCGACGGCCGCTGCCCCGGCGGCTCAGGAGTCGGCCTCCACCAGTCCCTTGCGGATGGCGTACTTGATGAGCTGCGCCGGCCGGTGCAGGTCCAGCTTCTCCATGATGTGCTGCCGGTGGGCCTGCACGGTCTTCACCGAGAGGTGCAGCAGCTCGCCGATCTCGGCGCTGGTGTACCCCTCGGCGATGAGCTTGAGGATCTCCCGCTCCCGCGGCGTCAGCTCCTCGTAGGCCCCGGCCTCCTCCCCGGATTCCACCCGCCGCAGGTAGTCGGCCACCAGCGCCGTGGCCATGGACGGGTACAGGAAGGTCTCGCCGCGCGAGGCGGCCTCGATGGCGTCCACCAGCTCCGCCGGCCTGGCCTTCTTCAGCACGTAGCCGCAGGCGCCGGCGCGCAGCATCTGGAAGAGGTATTCCTCGTTGTCGTGCACGGTCAGGGCCAGCACCTGCGTCTGGGGGAACTCCTCCTTGATCCGCCGCGTCGCCTCCACACCGCCCAGGCGGGGCATGGCCACGTCCATCAAGACCACGTCCGGCCGCAGGGCGCGCACCTGGTCCAGGGCGCCCAGCCCGTCCTCCGCCTCCCCCACCACCTCCACGTTGGGGGCCGCCTGGAGGAGGGCGCGGATGCCCGCCCGGACCAGGGTGTGGTCGTCGACGATCAGCACCCGCAGGGCCATCTCACACCCCACCCGGGACGGCCACGTCCACGGGCAGCTCCACCTGCACCGCCGTCCCCTCCCCCGGCCGCGAGCTGATCCGCAGCCTGCCGCCCAGCAGGGCCACCCGTTCCTCCATCCCCACGATCCCCAGGCGTCGCCGGGCCGGGTCGGCCAGGGTCGCCTCCGGGTCGAAGCCCACGCCGTCGTCGGTGACCGTCAGGCGGACGGTGCCGTCGGTCAGCTCCAGGGTGATGGTGGCCTGGCGGGCCTGGGCGTGGCGGGCGATGTTGGTCACCGCTTCCTGGGCCACGCGGAAGATGGTGGTCTCCACGGGCCGGGGCAGCCGCCGCTGCCCGAACCCGGTGGCGGAGAGGCGGACCTGCACGCCCGCCGGCTCCAGCAGGTTCTTGGCGTAGTGGCGCACGGCCGGGATCAGGCCCAGGTCGTCCAGCAGCGTGGGGCGCAGGGCGAAGATGATCTTGCGCACCTCCTCCAGCGTCTGCTCGGCCACCCCCCGCACCGTGGCCAGGATGGCCCGCGCCTGCTCCAGATCCTGGGGGACGACCTCCTCCGCGGCGTTGAGGCGCATCATCAACCCGGTCAGCGACTGGCTGACCTCGTCGTGCAGCTCGCGGGAGATGCGGAAGCGCTCGTCCTCGTGGGCGCTGATCAGCCGGCTGAGCAGCTCGCGGCGCAGCCGCTCCTTCTCCCGCACCTCCTCGAAGAGGCGGACGTTCTCGATGGCGATGGCCAGCTGGTTGGCCACCGTGTGCAGCAGCATCAGGTCGGTGCGCTCGAAGGGCTGCTCCTGCGTCCGGGCGACGAGCATGGCGCCCAGGTCCTGGTCGCGCGTGCGCAGGGGGACGGCCAGGGCGGCGCCGACCCCCGGGATGGCGTGCTGGTCCTCGCCGGGTCCCCCCGGGGTGGAGAAGGGGCGACCGGCCAGCTCCTCCGCCAGCGCCGCCCCCCAGGGGGCGACCAGCGCGGGGTCTCCGGCTGCGGCCATGGGGCGCAGGCCGCCGTCGCTGCGGCCGTAGACGGCGCAGGCATCGGCGCGCACCGCCTCGCGCATGGCCGCCGCCGCCTCGTGCAGGGCCGAGGAGAGGTCTGCCGCCGCGGTGAGGGTCTTGCTGAAGACGGTGAGCGTGGAGAGACGCCGGGTGAGGTCGCTGATCTCCTCGGCCAGCGCGGCCGTGGAACGTTCGATCCGGGCGCTCATGTCGTTGAAGGCCGCCGCCAGCACCCCCAGCTCGTCTCCGGTGCTCACCGCCGCCCGCGCGCGGTAGTTCCCCCGGGAGAGCTCCCGCACCGTGGCCACCATGGCTGACAGCGGGTCCAGGACGAAGCGGCCAAGGAGGACGCTGAGCGTCCCCAGCGCCAGGAGGAAGGTGAAGCCCACCAGGCCGGCCAGGAGCTGGGCGGTGGAGCGCAGGTGTGCGGCCACCTGTCCCGTGCCCAGGGAGACGGCGATGGCCCCCAGCACCGGGCCATCGGCGGCGTGGCAGGCGCGGCACTCGGCGCGGTTCTGGATGGGGGTGAGGACGAGCAGCTCCCCGGCTTCCGGGCGCTCCTCCGCCGCCGCCTCCCGGCGGCTGAGCACGCGGGCCAGGAGGGCGGAGGGCTGGAGGACGCCCACCTCCTCGACGCGGGAGGAGGCCCAGACCCGCCCGTTGGGGGAGTAGATGCGCACACGGTGGATCCCCGGCGTCTCCTCGATGTGCCCGATGATTTGCTTCATCTCGCGGGGGTTGTTGTTGATCATGGTGGTGGTGAGGCTGTACAGGATGGTCCCGGTGAGGGTCTTGGCCATGGCCTCGAACTGCTGCAGGGTGGCGCTGCGCTGGAAGAGGACCAGGGCGTAGATGGAGAACCCCCCGACGATGAGGAAGATGGCCACGATCCACAGGGTGATCTTCAGGTGCAGGCGCACCGCGACGCCCTTCCCGGGCCTCCCACCGGGGCGTGCCGCCAGCGAACCCGCCGCTGCGCTCCGGGCTAGCCCGCACCTCCAGCATGCCCTCTCGGGGACGGGCCAAACCATCGGGCCGACACAGTATCCCCATCCACCCGACTTCCCAGGAGCCGGCGCGCCGGCGTGCTCCAGACAGCCTCCCGGGGAGCCGGACGGTGGCCGGGAGTGCCCACCAGCGGATGCGCCTCATCCCGGAGCCATCCTACAGGGGGCTATACTCCCCGGGTGTATCCGGTGGTGGGAGGATTCTGGTTAGTCCACCCTGACTAGATCCTGCGCCGCAGGCCCCCTGCCGCTCAGCGCAGCATCATGAAGGTCTTCTGCAGCTTGTGCAGCGTGCTCCTGGCCTGGGTCTTGCCCCGCAGCTCCAGCCGCAGGCACTGCTCCAGGCCGGTGGAGATCAGATCCAGGGCCACCCGGTCCAGGGCAGAGCGCGCAGCGGCGATCTGCTGGATGATCTCCGCGCAGTCCCGCTCCTCCTCCAGCATGCGCTGCACGCCCTTGACCTGGCCCTGCACGCGGCGCAGGCGGCGCACCGCGGTGGCCGTCGTCTCCCGGTCCAGCTTGGGGCTGGCGCTCATGGTTCCCTCCCTGGCGGCGGCCCGAGACAACTCTACCCGGAAGGGTATCATCCGGCGGGCTGGCCGTCATCGGGCAAAGGACGGAGTCGGTAATCATCTGCGCGCCCGATTGGCCGGCCAGGGGAGGCGGCCTACGCTGAGATGGGCATACTGCCCGGAGTATCCGCTTGCGCGGACCACCAGTGAGGTGAGAAGCATGACCGCGGTGGCAGCACAGGCTGAGGCGGCCTCCCGGGGAGAGCCGGCCGCAGGCAACAGGCTGTCCATGGTGGTCTTCAGCGGGGAGATGGACCGGCTGATGGCCGCCTTCGTCATCGCCACGGGCGCCGCCGCCTCCGGGATGGAGGTGACCATGTTCTTCACCTTCTGGGGGCTGCAGGCGGTGAAGAAGCCCGTACGCACCGGCAGCAGCGCCATGGGGCGGATGCTGGGCTGGTTCCTCAAGGACGCCGACGGCGTGGGCCCCAGCAAGCTGCACTTCGGCGGCGCCGGCCGCTGGATGTTCAAGCAGATGATGAGGAAGCACAACGTCACCTCCGTGCCGGAGCTGCGGGCCCTGGCCGCAGAGCTGGGGGTGAAGATGCTGGCCTGCCAGATGAGCATGGATGTCATGGAGGTACGGCGGGAGGACCTGGTGGACAGCGTGCAGGACGTCGTGGGCGTGGCTGCCTTCCTGGAGGAGGCCGCACGCTCCAGGGTCACGCTGTTCATCTGAGACCGGTTCACCCGGGGCGGTCGACCTGAGACCGAGGGAGGTAGTACGGATGGAAGCCACCAGAAGCGCGCTGGTGCTGGACCTGAAGGGGCTGCTCTGCCCCATCCCGGTGGTGAAGCTGGCCCAGGCGGTGAAGGCCGTGCAGGTGGGGGACGTCATCGAGGCCACGGCCACCGATCCGGGGGTGCTGGCGGACATCCCGGCCTGGTGCCGCAGCACGGGCCACGAGCTCGTCTCCATCGGACGGGAGGGCAAGGTCATCCGCTTCGCCGTCCGCCGGGTGAAGTGATGGGCCTGTGGGGCTGGCTGCTGGGTGGAGCGTGCGCCGTCGCCGTTGCCGGCCTGGGCCGGCACCTGGTCCTCCTGCTGGGACGTCCCTACCGGCCGGAGCGGTCCTCGCCGGCGGGATCGCCGGCGGGAGGAGTGCTCTACGCCTTCACCTGGGGCATGCTCCCCTGGGCCAAGGAGAGCACGCGGCGCCACCTGCTGGCCTACCTGCGCGGGGTTGTCTTCCACCTCGGCATCGCCGCCGCATTCCTGGCGCTGCTGGCAAGCCCATGGCGGACCCAGGCGGTCGGCCCGCTGCGCTGGGCGCTGGTGACGCTGTCCGCCGCCGGCGGCGTGGCGGGTCTGGGCGGCCTGGTCGCCCGGGTGGGGGAGAGGCGCCTGCGCCGCCTGAGCACGCCGGACGACTTCTTCGCCGTGACGTTGGTGAGCCTCTTCAGCCTGGCCGCGGGAGCAGCTTGGCTTGAGCCGGCGCTGCGGCCGCTCTTCTTTGGGCTGGCCGCGGCGACGCTGGTCTACATCCCGTTCGGCAAGATCCGCCACTGCTTCTACTTCTTCTTCGCCCGCTACTTCTTCGGCGCCGGATTCGGCCGGCGGGGCGTGCTTCGATGGGGGAACGCCCATGAGTGAGACGGTGAAGGCCGCGCTGGCGGCTTTCGAGCGGGCGCTGGACCGGCGGGTGCTGACGGCGCTGGAGGTCTGCGCCCGCTGCGGCATCTGTGCGGACTCCTGCCACGTCTTCGCCTCCACCGGCGAGCTCCAGCACGCGCCCACCGCCCGCAGCGAGGCAGTGCGGCGCATCTACCGCCGGAGCTACGATCCCCTGGGGCGGCTGTTCCCCTGGTGGGTCCGCGCCAGGGACGCCACCGAGGAGGACCTGGACGCCCTGCGTGAGGCGGCTTTCGCCACCTGCACGCTGTGCCAGCGCTGCGCCATGAACTGCCCCCTGGGCGTGGACACGGCGCTGATCATGAAGGCGGCGCGGGCAATGCTGGCCGCGGCCGGCAGGGCGCCGGAGATGCTGGTCCAGCTGGCGGACGCCGCCGTCGCCCGTGGCGAGAACGTCGAGGTCTTCCGCGAGGTCTACCGGGAGATCGTCGCTGACCTGGAGCAGCAGGCACGGGAGCAATTGGGCGACCCTGCGCTGCGCATTCCCCTGGAGCGGCAGGGCGCTGAGATCCTCTACGTGGCCCTCTCCGGCGCGCACACCATCCTGCCGGCGGCGATCATCTTCCATGCCGCCGGCGCGGACTGGACGCTCTCGGCCTTCGAAGCCTCCAACTATGGTGTCTTCCTGGGCGATCCGGAGAAGGCCAGGGCCATCGCCCGGCGCATCGTCGACGAGGCCACCCGTCTCGGCGTGCGCCAGGTGGTCCTGACCGAGTGCGGCCACGCGTACGCCGCGCTGCGCTGGGAGGCGCCCAACTGGTTCGACGACCCGTTCCCCTTCGCGGTCCGCAGCATCGTGGAGGTCCTGGCGGAGTACGTGCGGGAGGGCCGGCTGGACCTGGATCCCTCCGCGACCCCCGGTCCGGTGACCTATCACGATTCCTGTAACCTCGCGCGCAAGGGAGGTCTGCTGGAGGAGCCGCGGATTGTGCTGCGGGCGGCGGTGCAGGACTTCCGCGAGATGACGCCCAACCGCGCCGAGGCCTACTGCTGCGGCGGGGGAGGAGGCCTGGTGGCCATCCCCGAGTACGAGGAGAGACGTCTGCGCGCAGGGCGGAAGAAGGCCGAGCAGATCCGGGCGGCAGGGGCGAAGCTTGTGGCCACCTCCTGCGAGAACTGCTTCCTGCAGATCCGGGACCTCAGCGCCCACTACGGGTTGGGCGTCGAGGTCACGAGCCTGATGGAGCTGGTGGTCAGGGCCCTGCTGAAGACCCGGGCGACGAGCCGACCGGTCGTGGTCGCCGCCTGACCTGGAGGGACGTCTTCACCCGGGCCTGGAGGTCGCGGCGCAGCAGTTTGCCCCCCGCAGCGCGCGGCAGATCGGCTACGATCCAGACGCGGCGCGGCACCTTGTAGCGCGCCAGCCGCGTGGCGCAGAAGGCGACCAGCGTGGCCTCGTCGGCGTGCGCGCCCGGCCGCAACGTCACCGCCGCGACGACCACCTGGCCCCAGGTGGCATCCCGCACGCCGAAGACGCCGGCGTCGGCCACCGCGGGGTGGGTCCGCAGCACCGCCTCGACCTCGGAGGGGTACACGTTCTCGCCGCCCGAGACGATGAGATCGTCGCGGCGATCGACGACGAAGAGATAGCCGTCGTCGTCCAGGCGCCCCAGGTCGCCGGTGTGCAGCCACCCGTCGCGCAGCGCGCGGGCCGTCTCGCTGGGGCGGTTCCAGTAGCCGGCCATGACGGTCGGGCCACGCACCAGGATCTCGCCGACCTCCCCGGGCGGCGCATCGATGCGCAGCTCCACGGGGAACAGGGCCTTCCCGGCCGCCCCCACCCGCCCGGGAAACTCCTCGGGCGGGAGCGTCGCCACCTGCGAGGCGGCCTCGGTCAGACCGTAGGTAGGTGCCAGCGGCACGCCCAGGGCCAGGCAGCGCTCCAGCAGGTCGCCCGGCGCCGGGCCGCCGCCGAGCAGCACGCAGCGCAGCGTGGGCGGATACGGCCGGTCACCCCGCACGTCCAGCATGCGCCTGAGCATGGTGGCCACGACGGAGACCATGGAGACCTCGCCGCGGTCGATGGCGCAGTTGGCGGCCTCGGGATCGAAGCCGTCGTGCACCACGACCGGGATCCCGTAGAGGACGGCGCGCCACAGCAGGGCCAGCCCGCCCACGTGGAAGAAGGGCAGCACCGCGAGCCAAGCGTCGTCGCGCCGCAGGCCCAGGTTCAGGGCCGAGCCGGCCGCGTTCCACCAGTGGTTGCCGAAGGTGAGTTGCGCGCCCTTGGGCCGGCCGGTGGTCGCCGAGGTGTAGATGATGCCCTGCACCGTCGAGAGGTCGATGCGGTCGCGCAGGTCGGCGTCGCGCTCGGGTGCGCGGCGCACCTCCTCGACGGTCAGCGGGCGGAGCCCCGACGCAGCCCGCCAGGCCTGCTGGCCTGTCCGCTCGTCACAGACCAGCCATCCCGCGCCGCTGTCTGCAAGCTGCCAGGCCACCTCCGGCGGGGCCAGCCGCGTGTTCAGCGGCACCATGCACGCGCCCAGCCGCGCCAGGGCAAACGCCAGTTCGGCGTAGAACGGGCCATTGCGCAGCAGCACCGCCACGCGATCGCCCGCGGCCACCCCGAGACCGCGGAGCTGTCGCGCGACCCGCGTGGCGCGGCGGTCGAGGTCGGCGAACGTCAGCCGCTCGGCGCCCGCCACCAGCGCCAGCCGCCCGCCCGGAGTG
>JBBIIQ010000027.1:0-14543 GCA_037446405.1 Armatimonadota bacterium
AGTTGCGGCGCACCACCTCGTCGCCCTTGCGGCCGTAGGTCTTCTGGATCGCCTCCTTGATCTTGGCGATGGCCTCCTCCCGCGGCAGCACACCGGAGATGGCGAAGAAGCAGGTCTGCATGATGGTGTTGATCCGCCCCCCCATCCCCGTGCGCCGCGCCACGTCCAGGGCATCGATGACGTAGAAGCGCAGCCGCTTCTCGACGATCTGCTCCTGCGCCTCCCGGGGCAGGTGGTCCCACACCTCCTCGGGGCCGAAGGGGGCGTTGAGCAGGAAGACGGCGCCGGGGGCGGCGTACTGCAGCACGTCCAGGCGCTCCATGAACGGCCACTGGTGGCAGCCGACGAAGCTGGCCCGCCGGATGAGGTAGGTGGAGCGGATGGGTCGGGGGCCGAAGCGCAGGTGGGAGATGGTCATCGCCCCCGACTTCTTGGAGTCGTAGACGAAGTAGCCCTGCGCGTAGTTGTCCGTCTCCTCCCCGATGATCTTGATGGAGTTCTTGTTGGCGCCCACGGTGCCGTCGGCGCCCAGGCCAAAGAAGACGGCGCGTGTGACGTCCGCGGGCTCAATGTCGAACTCGGGGTCGAAGGGCAGGGAGAGTCCGGTGACGTCGTCGGTGATGCCCACGGTGAAGTGCCGCTTGGGCCGCTCCCGGGCCAGCTCCGTGAAGATGGCCACCACCATGGCCGGGGTGAACTCCTTGGAGGAGAGGCCGTAGCGTCCCCCGATCACCCGGGGCTCGGCGCCGGAGGGGAGGAGGCCGTCCTCCCGCGCCTCGCGCAGCGCCGTGACCACGTCCTGGTAGAGCGGCTCCCCCAGCGCTCCCGGCTCCTTGGTCCGATCCAGCACGGCGATGGCCCGCACCGTGGCGGGGAGAGCGGCGATGAAGTCGGGGGTGGAGAAGGGGCGGTACAGCCGCACCTTCACCAGGCCCACCTTCTCCCCGCGCGCCAGCAGCCACTCCACGGTCTCGTGCACCGTCTCCGCGGCGGAGCCCATCAGGACGATGACCCGCTCCGCCTGCGGGTGACCCGCGTAGTCGAAGAGGCGGTAGCGGCGTCCGGTGAGCTCGGCGAACCGCTCCATGGTCTGCGTGACGATCTCGGGCGCCGCCAGGTAGAAGGGGTTGACCGCCTCCCGCGCCTGGAAGAAGGCGTCCGGGTTCTGCGCCGTCCCCCGCAGCACGGGGCGGTCGGGCGTAAGGGCCCGGCGGCGGTGCGCCGCGATCTCCTCCTCCGGCAGCAGAGCCCGCAGGTCGTCGTCGCCCAGCAGGGTGATCTTGTTGATCTCGTGCGAGGTGCGGAAGCCGTCGAAGAAGTGCACGAAGGGGACGCGGGCGCGCAGGGTGGCGGCGTGGGCGATGGCCGCCAGGTCGTGCGCCTCCTGCACCGAGCCCGAGGCGAGCATGGCGAAGCCGGTCTGCCGGCAGGCCATGACGTCGGAGTGGTCCCCGAAGATGGAGAGCGCGTGGGTGGCCAGGGTGCGGGCGGCCACGTGCATGGTGAAGGCGGTGAGCTCCCCGGCGATCTTGTACATGTTGGGGATCATCAACAGCAGGCCCTGAGAAGCCGTGAAGGTGGTACAGAGCGCCCCGGCCTGCAGCGCCCCGTGCACCGCGCCGGCGGCGCCGCCCTCCGACTGCAGCTCCACCACCTGCGGGACGACTCCCCAGGCGTTGGGTGTGCCCTGCGCCGCCCACTCATCGGCGAACTCGCCCATGGGGGAGGAGGGCGTGATGGGATAGATGGCGATGACCTCGCTGGCGCGATAGGCCACCGAGGCGGTCGCCTCGTTGCCGTCAAGGGTGATGATCTGCCGCGGGCGTGACGGACGCATGCCTCTCCTCCTCCGGGGCCCCGCGTTGCGGGCCTCTGCTGTGACTTTAGACCAGCGCGGGCGTCAGAAATATCAGGCGTTCGCCTGATATCGCATAGGGCATTTGTTCAGGCCTCAGAATCGCCCGGACGGGATTGTGGCCCAGTAGAACCGGTTGAGCAGCGCTTTCCCCCAATGCACGAGGCGCGAGGGCGGCGATGGACGCGCCGGCGTGAAAGTGCGCCACGGCTCCGGTCTTCGGCATGGGGAGATCCGTGGTGTCGCCCAGGGCGAAGATGCGCGGCTGTCCGGCAACGCGCAGCGTGCGGGGATCGACCGGCACCCAGCCCCCCGGAGCCAGGCCCGCCGCTTCGATTGCCGGGGTGACCCGGTGTGGGGGAACCAGGACCGCCAGTTCGCAGCGGACCTCTCGCCCGTCGTGGGCGCGCACCGTGCCGGGGCTCATCTCCTTCACCGTGAAATCGGTGATCACCCGGATGCCCCGTGCGTCCAGGAGAGGGGCCATCAGGCGGGCGACCTTCTTCCCCGGGAAGACCTCGGGGAACGGTGAAATGAAATGCAGGTCGACGCGGCCCCGCAGCCCCCGGCGCCGGAGGTCGTCATCGAGGAGCAGGACAAACTCCAGGGGCGCGGGAGGACACTTGTGCACCTTGCGCGACGCGCCGACGACGATCGGCCCGGTCTCCAGTTCCCTGAGAGCGGTGCGCAGTCGCGTGGCGCTGTCGAGGTCGTAGAAGTGGTATGCGGCGGAGAAGCCAGGAATCCGTTCCGCAGCCAGCCGCGCGCCGGTGGCCAGGACGAGCCAGCGGCATGAACTCCACGCGGCCGTGGAGGAGACGGCGCACCGGCCGGACGAGAGACTCGGGGTCGCGGGGGTGAAAGGGCAGGTACAGGAGGCCCGGCTGGTAGACGTGCCGGCCGGTGGCGTCCACCACCACGACCTCCGCCTCGCCGCGCCGCAGGCGGCGGGCCAGGCGGTTCGCCACGATCGTGCCGCCGACACCGCCCCCGAGGACCAGGACGCGCGGCCTCACCGGTCGGCGCCAGCCGGCATTACGCCCAACCGTATGGCGTCAGGCTGCTGAAGGCTCGCCAGGTGAACACCGCGATCGCCACGACCAGCACCGCCGTCAGCCACAGCGGGAATGCTGCCCACACCTGCACGCCGAGCATCACTATCGTCAGCACGGAGAAGAGGCAGAGGGAGGCCAGGCGCTTCCGCCGCAGGCGGAGGGCCTGAATCTGCGCGGCCAGATCCTTGGGCACCGGATTCCCTCCCGCGGCGGCAAACGCCCGGTCAATCGCCGGCTGCAGCACGCGGTGGACATAGGCCAGGACCAGGGCGATCAGGAGGAGCAGCAGGAACTTGGCCGCCAGCACCGCATTGGTGAAGAGGGATGCCAGGCCGGCGCCGCGCAGCAGGAGCAGGGCGAGGCCGCTGAGCAGGGCGGTGGCCTGGAGGACGAAGCAGGGAATCGTCCGGTTCTTGATGATGCTCTCCATGTACGTGTCGGCGCGGTCGCCCAGCGGCGGCCCCAGCCGGGCGCGGTTGTTCACGGCCACGAGGGCGTAGAACGGCCAGGCCATGAGGACGGCGGTAGTCATGTGCAGGACCCTGATGAGGGAGAGGAGCACCTCCATGGCGCGCAACCTCCTTCCCCCGCGGCCGGAGGTGCTCCGCGGTGATTGGCCCTACTGTGGCTCGGGCGGCCACCCGATGTCTATCGGGCGGAAGGTGTATTTCCCCTGTCCGCGGCCGTGCCGAGATGGCGGTACCGGATGATCCCGGCGGTTGCGCTGCTCGCGTACGTCATTGGGGCCCTCCCGGTAGGCTACTGGGCGGCGCGTCGCCTGTCCGGGCGTGAGCCCCGCTGGGCCTCGGCCTACAACCTGGGGCTGGAGAGCGCGCTGGGCCTGCTGGGCCCGTACGCGCTGGGGGTCGCTTTCCTCCTCGACCTGCTGAAGGGGGTGGCCGCCGTTGCCCTCGCCCGGACCATCGGCCTTCCCGGCGCCGCCCTGGCGGCCGCGGCGGTCTACCTCGGCCACCTCAACGGGCTCCCGGGCCATCCTGCGCCTCGCGCGCGGGGCGCCGGCGTGCTCTTCGGCCTGCTCGGCGGCCTGGTGGTCGCCGGGCTGCCCCTGCACTTTGCCGTTCCGGCGCTGGCCGCGTTCGCGGCGGTGTATGCCGCCACCGGCTACGGCTCGCTGGCCGCGCTGACGCTGCCGGTGGCGCTGGCCGCCACCGCCCTGGCGGCCCCCATCCCCCCGGCGGCGAAGGCGCTCCTGTGGCTGCTTCCGGCGCTGGCGGCGGGACGCTACAAGGAGAACCTGGGGCGGATCCTGGATGGCATCGAGCCCCGGCTGGGCCGGCCGCTGCCGCTGCCCTCCGCCCGGCAGGTGGTCTGCGCCTTCCTCATCCACCCCATGACCGTCGACGACCTGTGGCAGAGCCTCCGCTTTCGCTGGCTCAGGCCCCTGGTGCGGGGCGGGGTGGTTCCCCTGGTCTGGGTGAAGGCGCTGGCCGAGCGCTTCACGCCCATGAAGGTGGGGGAGCTCACCGGCGTGCGCACCGGAGACGACCGGCGGATCCGCTGCTACCTGATCTCCACACCGCTGCTGCCGGAGCAGATCGTCGCCAAACCCGACCTCGCGCTGCGGCGGGCGATCCAGGCCGCCCGCCTGGCGCGGGAGCTCGGCGCCACCACCATCGGTCTGGGTGCCTTCTGGAGCGTGGTGGGAGACAAGGGGCTGGCGGTGCAGCGGGCCGTGCCGGAGGTCCACGTGACCAACGGCGGCGCCCTGACCGCGGGCACGGTCAGGGCGGCGATCCCCAGAATAGTCGAACACTTCGCATCCAGCGGACGGGACCTGCGCCAGGTCACCGCCGCCGTCGTCGGCGCCAACGGCGTGGTGGCGTTCGGCATCGCCCG
Organism: Armatimonadota bacterium; assembly: GCA_037446405.1. GTDB lineage: Bacteria > Sysuimicrobiota > Sysuimicrobiia > Sysuimicrobiales > Humicultoraceae > Humicultor. Next base: position 4,768 of record JBBIIQ010000027.1, read on the forward strand.
GCAGATCGCCCCGCTGGTCGGCAGGCTCATTCTCGTCGCTCGCGACGGCGCGCGCCTGGAGCGCAGCGCCATGCTCCTGCGGCGGGCGCATCCTGGAGCGGAGATCTCCACGACCACGCGCATCGCCGACATCAGGAGCGCCGACCTCATCTTCACCGCCACCAGCGATCCCGGCGCGGTCATCTTCCCCGAGCACGTCAGGGAAGGGGCATGGATCTACGACGATGGTCGCCCGGCGGACGTCCACCCCTCGGTAAGGGACGTTCCCGGTGTACGGGTGATCCCGGGAGGCGTCGTGCGGCCCCCGGGGCAGTTGCGGGGCAACCTAAACCTGCACTTCGGCGACGGGACCGTCCCGGCGTGCCTGGCCGAGACGATGATCCTGGCCGCGGAGGAGGCGTGGGAGCGGAAGAGCCTCGGACCGCAGACGCGCATGGAGGACGTGCAGTTCTACCTGCAGAAAGCCCGCGACCTCGGTTTCGAGGTTCTGAGCTGAGGGTGAAAATACAGTCTCCGCCCGATTCCCCTCTCCTCCCGGACCCTGCGATAAATGTGTTAATGACGCCCAAAAAGGGCCCAAAAGCATGTCGGCTCGCTCGGGGGGTGCGGGTATGATGCACCAGGAACTGCCGACACGGCAGCGATTGGTCCGGCTCATCCGCGAATCCGGGGGGGCGACCCTTGCTGACCTCCGCCGGCGCACGGGGCTCTCGCGCTCGACGCTGCGGCAGCACCTCGGTCGGATGGCGCGCGACGGCGTCGTCCAGAGCTTCCTGGTGAAACGGCCGTCCGGGCGGCCGCCGCTGATGTACCGGCTGACGCCGCAGGCCGAGCTGGCCAGCCCGGAGACCTACCTGGCCTTTCTGCGGGCCCTGTTCGACACGCTGCGCACCCTGGGGCCGGAGCGGGTGGAGGCGCTCTTGCGGGAGGTGGCCGGGCGCGTGGCCGCGCAGCATCCGGAGATCCGCGGCCTGCCCGACCCCGGGGCCCGTCTGGACGCGGTGCGGCGCCTCTTCTTCAACGACGCCGAGGCCACGCCGGTGGTGCGGACCGACGGCGGCTACCAGTTCTCCCTCTACACCTGCCCGCTGGCGCCGCTGGCCCTGGAGTTCCGCGACCTCTGCTGCGTCACCCGCGAGGTCATCCGGGGGCTGGTGGACCGCGAGGTGGAGCAGTCCGAGTGGATCATCCGCGGCGACCCCCGCTGCACCTTCGCTGTGCGCGCTGCGGGGAACGGCAACGGGGACGGCGCGGCCGCCGGGACCGCGGCGCCGCAGGCCGCGGGGACGCGGCGCAGTTCCCCGCCCCCTGAAGCGCCGGCCGAGCCCATCACCTTCGCCTTCGCCGGCACCTATACCGACCCCGTGCTGGCGCAGATGGCGGAGGGGCTCCGTGAGGTCTTCACCCGCCATGGCCACCGCTTTTCCCAGGGGGAGGACGAGGGGCTGCGTCTGGTGTTCAACTTCATCGACGCCGCTCGCCCCCGGCCCTACCGGCGCAAGGGGAAGGGCACGTTCCTGGTGACCGTGGCCGTGACCAACCGCCAGCCGGACAACGTGCTCAAGGAGGGCTACCCGCTGCTGATCCGCTCGCTGGGCAACCTGATGATCTACCTGGTGCGCGCCGGCGGCCGCGTGGAGACCCACTTCGTCACGCTGGAGCAGGGGACGTACCAGATCCCCGACCTGAGCGGGGATGCCTACTTCGCCCACCTCTACGAGCGGCTGCTGCCGCTGGCCTGCTCGGAGCTGGTCATCGACAACGAGTTCCACACCGACCTGCCGCCCGACCTCTGGCAGGGGGACGAGCTGACGGCGCAGCTGGCCGAGGCCGGCCGGCGCCTGGACGCGCTGGACCTCCTGCCCACCCCCTTCCCCATGGGCGAGCTGCTTCCCGCCCGCGACCTGAGGCACATCGAGCGCCTCTTCGGCATCGGCGGCCTCTCCTACGGCAACCTCAGCGTGCGCAAGGATGCCACCCGCTTCTGGATGAGCGCCTCCGGCGTGGACAAGGGCAACATGCGCGAGATCGGGCGGGACATGCTGCTGGTGAAGGGCTTCGACCCGCAGCGGAAGGTGATGCTGCTCTCCGTGCCGCCGCACGTCAAGCCGCGGCGCGTCTCGGTGGACGCCATCGAGCACTGGATGATCTACACCGAGCACCCTCAGGTGGGGGCCATTGTCCACGTGCACGCCTGGATGCAGGGGGTCCCCTCCACGGCCATCAACTACCCCTGCGGGACCATCCAGCTGGCGCAGGCGGTGGCGGAGAAGGTGCGCCAGGCCCCCGACCCGGCCCGCGCCGTGGTCGGTCTGAAGAACCACGGCCGGACCATCACCGGGCGGACGCTGGCCGACATCTTCGATCGGCTGGAGGGGGGGTTCATCCGTCAGGTGCCCATGTCGTAGGCGCCTGATGACCGGCCGCCCACCGGGACAGGCTTCCCCTCCCGGGGCAGCGAAATTCTGACCCGCCATGCGGGCGCTCCTGTTCAACCCCACAATCCCGCGGTTCGCCGTCACACGACTCTCGGGTGGTATCAGCCGGGGGGCGCTGTGGGGCCGGTTCTCCCCGCTGCAATTCCGGGAGGTGGCCGATCCGCGGCTCCCCGCGGACGACTGGGTGCGTGTGGCCACCCGGCTGGGGGGTATCTGCGGCAGCGACCTCTCCATGCTGCAGTTGAAGACCAGCATGGTCACCTCCGCCTACACGTCCTTCCCCTTCGTCCCCGGGCACGAAACGGTAGGTACCGTGGCCGAGGTGGGGCCGGCCGTGAGAGACCTGGCGGTCGGGCAGCGGGTGACCGTGGAGCCGGTCCTCCCCTGCGCGGTCAGGGGGATCGACCCACCGTGCGCGCACTGTGCGGCCGGAGACTACAACCTCTGCCTGCACTTCACCGACGGGCGGATCAGCCCGGGGTTGCTCATCGGCGCCTGCCGGGACACCGGCGGTGGATGGGGTGAAAACTTCGTGGCGCACCGCTCCCAGGTGTTGCCCGTCCCCGACCACGTGACCGACGGCAACGCCCTGATGGTGGAACCCATGGCCTGCGCCCTGCACCCCCTGCTCCGCCACGACCGCGCCCGGCTCTCCACCGTGCTGGTCATCGGCGGGGGAGTCATCGGGCAGTGCGCCATCGCTGCTCTGCGCGCGCTGGAGGTGGGGGCGCGGGTGGTGGCCCTGGTGAAGTATCCGTTCCAGGCGGAGATGGCCCGACGGCTCGGCGCGGATGCGACGGTGATGCTCGGCCCGGGGCCCGACGCGCACTACGACCCCGTTGCCGAGCTGACGGGGGGTGTGCTGCGCAGGCCCCTGCTGGGCAAGCGTGTCCTCGTCGGTGGGGCCGACCTCACCCTGGAGTGTGTCGGCTCTTCCCGCAGCATCGACGATGCCCTGCACCTCACTCGCTCGGGGGGCACCGTCGTCATCCTGGGCCTGGCCGCCGTGCCGCGCCGCGTGGACTGGGGGCCGGTCTGGCTCAACGAACTGCGCGTCACCGGCAGCTACACCTACGGCGTGGAGAGCTGGAACGGCGGGCGGCGGCGCACCGTGGAGATCGTCCTGGAGTGGATGGCCGCGGGGCGCCTGGACCTGGCGCCGCTGCTCACCCACCTCTACCCGCTGGAGGCCTACCCCCAGGCCTTCACCACCGCCATGGGGAAGGCCCGGACCTCCGCCTTCAAGGTGGCCTTTCAGTTCAGCCAGGGGCCGTCTCAGGCGGAGCCGGCTTCCTCCGCGACCCTGTGAAGCCACCGCTCATCAGGCACGCCCTTCAGGGAAGTGTCGCTGTAGTCACGGAAGCGAATCCTCCGCCCCCTCTGGTCTAAGGTCCCGATCAGTCAGAGCACCTTCAGCTCCCGGCCGCGCGCTCCAGCTCCTCGCGGAAGTCCGGACGGGCGATCTGGATCGACGCCTGCGCCCGCTGCCGGATGGTCTTGCCCCGGAGGCCGGCCCCACCCCCGAGGGAATCGGGTTGTCGCCCGATACCCTCGCCCGCCCTCGCCCGGTATCCTGAGAGATGGGATATACATGCGCCGCCGCGTCGAGGTCTTCATCGGCCCATTTGGCAGCGGCAAGACCGAAGTGGCCCTCAATCGCAGCCTCCTGCTGGCGGCGCAGGGGGCTGCGGTCACCCTGGTCGATCTGGACATCGTGGACCCCTTCTTCCGCGCCAGGCAGGTGCGGGAGGTCCTGGCGCAGGCGGGCGTCTCCCTCGTCGCCCCGGAGGGCGAGTGGGCGGAGGCCGACCTGCCGCTTTTCATCCCCCAGGTGTTTGAGGCCCTACAGCGACCCGGCTCCATCCTCCTGGACGTGGGCGGGGAGGCGCAGGGCGCCGTCGTCCTGCGCCAGGTGCGCGCCCTGCTGCCGGAGGATGCGGAGGTCTTCCTGGTGGTCAACCCCTACCGCCCGGTGATGGGCACGGCGCTGCGCATCGCCGAGATGGGGCAGGCCCTGGAGGCCGCCGGGACTGTGACTGTCACCGCCCTGGTCAGCGTGCCGCACCTGGGGGAGGAGACCAGCGCAGAGGTGGTGCGGCAGGGGCATGCCGTGGTCTGTGCCGCGGCGGCGCTGCTGGGGGTGCCGGTGCGCTGGCTGGCCGTGCGCGAGCCGCTGCTGGGGAGCCTCCCGCCGGGGACGGAGATCCTGCCGCTGCGCCTGTTCATGCGGCCGCCCTGGGAGGAACCGGGGTGGGCCGCGCCGACGCAGGCGTCGCGCTTGGGAGGCGGACCGCGTGGCCAAGATCGTCATTGACGAGGAGCGGTGCAAGGGGTGCCAGCTCTGCGTGCAGTTCTGCCCGCCGAAGGTGCTGGCCATGAGCTCCCGCCTGAACAGCAGGGGCTTCTACACCGTGGAGCTGGTGGACGAGGCGCGCTGCACCTCCTGCGCCGCCTGCGCGCTGGTCTGTCCGGATGTGGTCATCACCGTCTTCAAGCCTGAGCGGGTCAGGGTGGCCTGAGGGAATGAGGTGAGGCCGGTGGAGCGGATGCTGATGAAGGGCAACGAGGCCATCGCCGAGGCGGCGCTGCGCGCCGGGGTGCAGGCGTACTTCGGCTACCCTATCACCCCGCAGAGCGAGCTGCCCGAGTACATGGCGCGGGAGCTGCAGCAGCGCGGCGGGGTCTTCCTGCAGGCGGAGTCCGAGGTGGCCGCCATCAACATGGTCTACGGCGCGGGGGGCGCCGGGGCCAGGGTCATGACCTCGACCAGCAGCCCGGGCGTCAGCCTGATGCAGGAGGGCCTCTCCTACCTGGTGGGGGCGGAGGTGCCCTGCGTGATCGTGAACATGGTGCGCGGCGGCCCGGGCCTGGGCAACATCGCGCCCGCGCAGAGCGACTACTTCCAGGCCACCAGGTCGGCGGGGCATGGGGACGGGCGGCTGATCGTCCTGGCCCCGTCCACCATCCAGGAGGCGGCCGACCTGACCATCCTGGCCTTCGACCTGGCCGAGCGCTACCGCAACCCGGTGATGATCCTGGGCGACGGGATCCTGGGCCAGATGATGGAGCCGGTGAGCTTTCCCCCGCCGCTGCGGCGGGAGCGCGACCTCTCCTGGGCTACCACCGGCGCCGGCGACGGGCCGCGCCGCCTGATCAACTCCATCTACCTGGATCCCGACGAGCTGGAGCAGCACAACCTGCGCCTCCTGGAGAAGTACCGCCGGGCGCAGCAGGAGGAGGTCCGCTGGGAGGCCTACCGCATGGAGGATGCGGTGCTGGCGGTGGCCGCCTACGGGCTGGCGGCGCGCGTGGCCCGCTCGGCTGTGGACCGCGCGCGGGCGAAAGGCCTCGCCGCCGGCCTACTCCGGCCGGTCACCCTCTTCGCCTTCCCCGCGGCGGCCTTCCGCGAGGCAGCGGAGCGGGTGCGCGCCTTCCTGGCGGTAGAGATGAGCGCCGGGCAGATGGTAGAGGACGTCCGCCTGGCCGTGGAGGGCCGCGTTCCCGTGTTCTTCTACGGGCGCCTGGGTGGGGTGGTCCCTACCCCCCCGGAGGTGTTGCAGCAGCTCGAGCAGGTGGCCGCGGAGGTGGCGCGATGAAGCAGATCACGGCCCGGCCGAAGGTGCTCCTGGACGTCCCCATGCACTACTGCCCGGGGTGCACCCACGGGGTGGCGCACCGGCTCGTCGCCGAGGCCATCGACGAGCTGGGCATCCGCGGCAGGACCATCGGCGTGGCCTCGGTGGGCTGCTCCGTCTTCATGTACAACTACCTGGACCTGGACTTCCAGCAGGCGGCCCACGGCCGCGCCCCGGCGGTGGCCACGGGCATCAAACGCGTCCTGCCCGACCGCATCGTCTTCACCTACCAGGGGGACGGCGACCTGGCCGCCATCGGCACGGCGGAGATCGTGCACGCCGCCAACCGCGGCGAGAACATCACCGTCATCTTCATCAACAACGCCGTCTACGGGATGACCGGCGGGCAGATGGCCCCCACCACGCTGCTGGGGATGCGCACCACCACCACCCCCTTCGGCCGCGACGCCCGGCAGGCCGGCTATCCCATCCGCGTGGTGGAGCTGTTGAACACCCTGCGCGGCCCCGCCTACCTGGCGCGGGTGGCCCTGGCCGGCCCCGCCAACATCCACAGGGCGAGGAAGGCCATCCGCCGCGCCTTTCAGACTCAGGTGGAGGGCAGGGGGTTCTCCCTGGTGGAGGTGCTGTCTACCTGCCCGGTGACCTGGGGGATGGCCCCCGTGGAGGCGGTGCGGTGGCTGGAGGAGCACATGCTGCCGGAGTTCCCCCTGGGCGAGTTCAGGACGCCTGAGGCCCGCGAGGCGGTCCTGGTGCCGCTGGGTGGCGGGGGGAAGGGGTAGCCCATGGCCACCACGGAGCTGGTGATCGCGGGGTTCGGCGGCCAGGGGATCCTCTTCCTCGGGGAGGTGCTGGCGCACGCCGCCGTGCTGGAAGGCAAGAACGTCACCTGGATGCCCGCCTACGGGCCGGAGCAGCGGGGAGGGACGGCCACCTGCACGGTGGTCATCGCCGACGAGCCCATCGGCTCTCCGGTGGTCTCCGACCCGCCGGCAGTCATCGTCATGAACCGTCCCTCCATGGAGAAATTCGAGCCGCGGGTGCGCAGCCGGGGACTGCTCATCGTCAACTCCTCGATCGTGGACCGCCCGGTGCGGCGCGGCGATGTGCGCGTGCTCATGGTGGATGCGGTGCGGGAGGCGACGGTGCTGGGGGACGCCCGTGCGGCCAACATGGTGCTCCTGGGCGCCTTCCTGGCCGCTGAGCCCGTGGTCTCGCTGCGGGCGGTGGAGCAGGCCCTGCGCGAGATGCTCCCGCCCGAGCGGGTGGCCCTGGTGACGCTCAACCTCTCGGCCATCGCCCGCGGGGGGGAGATTGCCAGGGAGCAGATGCTGCTGCAGCGGGTGTAGGCGCGCCGATCACACGGGGGTAGGCGCGTCGATCGAAGAGCATGCTGCGCGGCCGTCTCCCGCGGCGCCGCCTGCATCCTAGCCCGCCTGTGAGCACCGATGCCACTCGCAGACCGCCTCCACCGCGGCGGCCCGGGTCCTGGACCTCTGCCGCAGGCGCCTCGTGAAGGCGATTCCAGGGTGTCGCCCCGCGGCAGCGACGTGTGGGTGCAACGACGGACCGTGGATGATTGCACATGTGGATGCACGTGACGAGGGACACCGGGTCCTGAGGAAATGGAACGTAGACACTGCAGGGGGTGAAGGATGACCGTCGTTTTTCTCAACGGTGAGTTCATCTCCCGCGACGCCGCCCGCGTTTCCGTCTTCGATCACGGGTACCTCTACGGCGACGGGGTCTTCGAGGGCATCCGCGCGTACAACGGGCGGGTGTTCCGCCTGGACGAGCACCTGGACCGCCTCTACGAATCGGCGCAGACGGTGATGCTGCAGGTGCCGCTGACCAAGGAGCAGCTGCGGGAAGCGGTGCTGGAGACGCTGCGGCGCAACGGGCTGCGCGACGGCTACGTCCGCCTGGTGGTCTCCCGGGGGCCCGGCGACCTGGGGCTGGACCCGCGGAAGTGCCCCCAGCCCACCGTGGTGGTCATCGCCGAAGGCATCCAGCTCTACCCGCAGGAGGCCTATAGCCGGGGCCTGCGCGCCATCACCGTCACCACCCGGAAGATCGCCCCGGACATGCTCAGCCCGCAGGTCAAGTCGCTGAACTACCTGAACAATATCCTGGCGCGGATCGAGGTCAACCGCGCCGGGGTGGACGAGGGGATCATGCTCAACGCCGCCGGGTACGTCACCGAGTGCACCGCGGACAACGTCTTCGTCGTCCTCCGCGGCGAGCTGTGCACCCCGCCGGTGTACCTGGGCATCCTCAAGGGCATCACCCGGGAGACGGTCCTGGAGCTGGCCCGTGCCCTGGAGATTCCGGCGACGGAGCGGGTCTTCACCATGCACGACGTCTACACCGCCGAGGAGTGCTTCCTCACGGGGACGGCGGCGGAGGTGGCCCCGGTGGTGGAGGTGGATGGGCGGGTCATCGGTGACGGCACCCCCGGAGCGGTGACGCGGCGGGTGATCGCGGCGTTCCGGGGGCGGGTGGCGGCGGAGGGCGCGCCCATCTTCCCGCAGGAGGCGGCAGCGTAGGAGGTGGGACGGTGACGGGCCGTGCGCTGCGGGTGGTCGGGGCGCTGCTGGCCCTGGCCGCAGGGTTGCAGGCGATTGCCGTGGCGGCGGCCGATCCCCGCGCCGTCCTCAAGGCGGTGGTCGACAGCATGCGCGGGGTGACCATGCGGGGGACGGTGACGCTGCGCGTGGAGCGCCCCGGCCAGGAGACCACCTATGTGCTGGCCGTGGTCAGCGACGGGCAGGAGCGCAGCCTGGTGCACGTGCGGGCCCCGGCGCGGGACGCGGGCCAGGCCTTCCTCATCTCGGGGGAGAACCTCTGGATCTACAGCCCCCGGCTGAAACGCGCCCTGCGCCTGCCGCCCAGCGGGCGGAGTGAGAGCTTCCTGGGTTCGGACATCTCCTACAATGACCTGGGCGGCCGCGACCTGGAACAGGACTACACGCCGCGCCTCCTGGCCCAGGAGGCCGCGGTGCTGCTGGAGCTGATCCCGCGACCGCAGGCGCCCACCCCCTACGGCAAGGTGACCATCCGCGCGACCGCCCAGACCTACACCCCCACGGAGGTCGTCTTCTTCGACCAGCGGGGGCAGGCGGTGAAGCGGATCACCTTCAGCGAGTACGTGCCGGCCGGGCCCAGGCAGTTCCCCACGCGCGTCGTCGTCGAAGACCTGCTGCGCCCGGGGAACCGCACCGTGGCCCGCTACAGTGAGTACCAGTTTGCCATCCCCATTCCCCCGGCCTGCTTCACCCTCCAGGCCCTGGAATCCGGGTGCTAGGGTGAACGCCCCGTCGGCGGTGCCCCTGTACCGCCTGGCCTGGCGCAACCTCTGGCGGCAGCGGCGACGGACGGCTCTGCTCATCACGGTGGTGGCCTACGCCACGCTGACCACCATCTTCATGTGGGGCCTGACTGACGGGTTCCTGGAGTCCATGCTCACCGGCAACGCCCGCTTCGTCAGCGCTCCCGTGCTCATCACCTCGCCGGAGTACCGCGACGATCCCGACCCCGAGCACGCTCTCTCCACCCTGGCCTTCCTGAATGCCGTCCGCCGTACACCGGGCGTGGGGGCCGTCGCCCTGCGCCTGGAGTTCCCCGCGCTGCTCCGGTCGGCGTACGCCGCCCGGGGGGTGCTGGCCCGCGGCGTGGACCCTGTAGCCGAGCCGCGGGTCAGCCTGCTCGCCGCGCGCGTGGCCGCCGGCCGGATGGTGCGCGCCCG
>JBBIIQ010000028.1:0-14479 GCA_037446405.1 Armatimonadota bacterium
CGGGGGCGCCGGTGGTCTTCGAGCGCGACACCGTCTACCACAGGATCAGCGTCTCCGACGAGGGGGGCGTGCGCTACCTGCGGCTGGACAACTACTGGCAGAGCGCCGTCGACCTGGAGAACCCGGAGCGGGAGGTCTTCCAGTACAGCACCTACATGCACCTGCCCGTGGTGCTCATGCCCGGGGCCCTCGGGCATGACCGGGTGCGCGTGGCCATGATCGGGCTGGGGGGCGGAACGGTCCCGCGCCGCTACCTCCGGGAGTACCCCTGGGTGGAGGTGGACGTGGCGGAGCTGGATCCCGCCGTGGTCGAGACCGCGCGGCGCTGGTTCGGGCTGCCGACCAGCCGCCGGCTGCGGGTGGTGGCGGAGGACGGCCGGATCTTCCTGCTGCGCTCGCCGCAGCGCTTCCAGATCATCCTGCTGGACGCCTACCTGATCGACACCATTCCCTTCCACCTGGCGACGCGGGAGTTCTTCCAGCTGGCCGCGGCGCGGCTGGCGCCCGGGGGGGCGGTGGCCAGCAACGTGATCGGGGCACTGGACGGGCCCAGCAGCCGGCTCTTCCGGGCCATCTACAAGACGTTCCGCTCGGTCTTCCCCACGGTCTATGTTTTCCCGGTGGGCTACGGCGGGTTTGGCAGCCCGGAGATCTTACGGAACATCATCATTGTCGGGACCATGGATCCGCCGCTTCCCGCGGAGGCCGTCCTGGCGCGGGCGAAGGCGACGTTCGCGCACGTGGAGGGGCTGGAGGAGGCGGCGGCAGCTCTCTACACGGCCCCCATCCGCACCGACGACGTGCCCCTGCTCACCGACGACTTTGCGCCGGTGGACGCCCTAGTCCCCAGGCGGTAGTCGGTCGGCCTTGCGGGGCCACAACGCTCGTGGCTATTATGGCCATGATCTCGGAGGGGTCCCATGCGGGTGGTCCGGGTAGCCGATCTGAAGAACCGACTGAGCCAGTACCTACGGGAAGTGCGAGAGGGCGGGGAGATCCTGATCAAGGACCGCAACGTGCCCATCGCCAAGATCGTCCCGCTGGGACTGGCGGATGACATGGAAGTAGAGATGCGGGCGCTGATTGCGGCGGGGAAACTTAGGCCTCCCACGCAGAAGGCGACCAGAGCGTTTTGGAACGCGTTCTGGGCAACGCCGGCACCGGACGTTCCGCCGGAGCGCATGGTGTCCGCCCTGGTGGCCAACCGAGAGGAACGATAGGTGGCGTTCTGGGATGCGAGCGCCCTCGTCCCCCTGTGCGTCCACCTGCGGGAGAGCGCCTCTGTGCGGCGGCTGGCTGGCCGGGACCGGTGGCTGACCGTGTGGTGGGGAACTCCCGTAGAACTCTTCAGCGCCCTGGCGAGGCTCTTGCGCCAGGGGGCGCTCACCGGCGAGACGCATGCCAGCGCGGTGAAGCGGCTGGAGAGGCTGCGGACGGTGTGGTACGAGGTTCCTCCAGGTGAGGAGGTCCGCAGGCTCGCCGAGGAACTACCAGAGCGCTACGGGCTGCGGGCGCTCGACGCATTTCAGCTGGCGGCAGCGCTGGTCTGGTGCGGGCAGCGGCCTCGCGGGCGTCAGTTTGTCTGCTTCGACCAACGGCTGGGCGAGGCGGCATCGAGGATGGGCTTTGCCGTGGTTGGTGACCGACCGTGGCGATCCTGAAGCTGACCGTGGGGGACGTGGTCCGCACCCGCAAGGCGCACCCCTGCGGCAGCGACCAGTGGGAGATCGTCCGCCTGGGGGCGGACGTGCGCATCCGCTGCGTAGGCTGCGGCCGCAGCGTGCTCATGCCGCGAGTGAAGCTGGAGCGGCGCATTCGCCGGTTCGTGCGCCGCGCCGCTCCGCCCGACTCCTCACCCGTTCCCCGGGCTGATCCCACCGGCCCCTGAGCCCGTGGCGCTGCGGGTCGGGATCGTCGGTCTGCCCAACGCCGGCAAGTCCACGCTGCTGAACGCGCTGGCCGGCGCCGGCGCACCCGTGGCCGCCTACCCCTTTACCACCATCGACCCCAACCGGGGGATGGTGGCGGTGCCCGACGAGCGCCTCGGCGCCATCGCCGGCGTCACTCATCCGCAGCGCGTCGTCCCGGCCGCGGTGGAGTTCGTGGACATCGCCGGGCTGGTCCGCGGCGCGCACCGCGGCGAGGGCCTGGGCAACCAGTTCCTGGCGCACATCCGCGAGGTGGACGCCATCGTGCACGTGGTCCGCGTCTTCGAGGCGCCGGGCGTGCCGCACGTGGAGGGCGCGCTGGACCCACTGCGCGACGCCGAGATCGTGGAGACGGAGCTGGCGCTGGCGGACCTGTCCACGGTGGAGCGGGTGCGGGAGAAGGTCGCCCCGCGGGCGCGCAGCGGGGTGAAAGCGGCGCAGCAGGAGCTGGCCCTGGCCGACCGCGTGCGGGAGGCGCTGCAGCGCGGTGTGCCCGCGCGGCGGCTGGGCCTGTCGGCGGCGGAGGGTGAGCTGGTGGGCCAGTGGCACCTGCTCACCCTCCGCCCGGTGATCTACGTGGCCAACATCTCCGACGGGGTGTCGCCGCGGGACCCGCGGGTGCAGGGCCTGGTGCGCCACGCTGAGGCCGAGGACGCGGCCATCGTGGTGGTGAACGCGCGGCTGGAGTCCGAGCTTGCCGACCTCTCGCCGGAGGAGGCTGCGGAGTTCCGCGCCGCGGCGGGGGAGGAGGCGGCGCTGCCCCGCCTCGCCCGCGCGGCGTACACGCTGCTGGGCTACGTAACCTTCTTCACCGTCGTCTCGGCGGAGGTGCGCGCCTGGCCGGTGGTGAGGGGCACGACGGCCGTGGAGGCGGCGGGGAGGATCCACACCGACATGGCGCAGGGTTTCATCCGCGCGGAGGTCATCCCCTGGCAGGCTCTGGTGATGGCGGGCGGGCTGTCTTCGGCCCGCGAGCGCGGGCTGCTCCGCCTGGAAGGGCGCGCCTACCAGGTGCAGGACGGCGACGTGATCACGTTTCGCTTTGCGGTTTGAGCGAGCGCAGTGCGGGCAGGGCGCCGCCTAAGCCGCGTAGGCCTCGGGGAACGTGCGCAGTGCACGCACAAACGGCGCACAGGTGCCTCTCTGAATGAGCACGTCCTTCCACGGGCTGATGTCCACGCGCTCCCGGATGAGGGCCGTATAGACGCCGGCGCCCTCCACCTCACCGACCAGGATGACGCCCACGAGAGTCCCGCCGCGAAAGACGAGCTTGCGGTACACCTGATCGCGGCGGCGCGCGTAGACGTCGTAGCCGTGCTGGGGCGGATGGATCAAGCCGGCGGAGATGACCGGGATGCCGGCCAGCTCCACGGCATTGAGCAGGCGCCAAGCGCCGGGGTACTCACGCGATCCGCCGGCCATGTTCTCTCCGGCAACCTCGCCCATGAACACTGCGTTGGTCCACGTACCGCTGACAACGGGCTCCCCGGTGACCACATCGGTCGTCTCCACCGCGTCGCCCGCAGCGTAAATGTGGGGATGGCTGGTTTGCAGAAAACGATTCACAAGGATGCCGCGTCGTGTGGCCAGCCCGGCCGTACGGGCGATTCCCACGTTCGGCCGGACCCCCGTGGCCATGACCACGAGGTCGGCGGCAAGTTCTCTGCCATCGTCGAGGATAACGCTGCGCACGCGACCATCGTGTCGGCGCACACTACGGACAGTGCGGCCAAAGATCATCTCGATGCCCTGAGCCTCCAGCGCCGCCTGGAAGATTTCAGCCGCAGGACCGTCCAACTGCTGAGGCACGATCCATTCCAGCATCTCGACAATGGTCACCGGCAGTCCCAGGCGGCGCAGGCCCAGAGCCACCTTGGTCCCGATGCGCCCGCCGCCGACGATGACGACGGGAGAGGAAGGGTCGATGGCCGTGAGCGAGGCCTTGAGGGTGGTGGCGTCGTCCAAGGTGCGCAGCACGAAGCTGCCGGGGCCGGGTACGCCGTCGATAGGCGGCAGCGCGGGCGACGCGCCCGTCGCGATGAGCAGCCTGTCGTACGCCAGCGTGCGACCGTCATCCAGGACGATCCTTCCTTCGGCGGGGACGATGGCCTGCACCCGCGCGCCCAGCTGCACCGTCACATCCCTGGGGAGGTGAAGAGGATCCCGAAGGATGTGCTGCCCTTCGGGCGCGTCATGGAGGAGGTAGGGAAGCAGCGGACGGTAGTAGGCTGCATGGGGCTCGTCAGAGACGATGGTGATTTCGCAGGAGGGGTCGCGCCGGCGGATCGCGTGCGCTGCGGCGTTGCCCGCCGCCCCATTGCCGATGATCAGGTGGCGCATACGTCTACCCCACCTGTCCGGCCAGCGTCGTTGCCGCGGTTCGCCGGACGATGGCGGCCCACTCTTCGGGCTCAGCGTAAACCAACGCTTTCGTCGGACAGGCTTCCACGCAGGCCGGGATAGCCCTGTCCGGGCAGCGGTCGCACTTGGCGGCCACCCACCGTCCCCCCTCCAATCGGCGTCCGATGACCCCGTAGGGGCAGACCATAATGCAGGTCCAGCAGCCGATGCACTTGTCGGCCCGCTGCGCCACGACGCCCTCGCGGGTCCAGTCGCGGTAAATCGCCCCGCTGAGGCAGGCCGCCAGGCAGGGCGCGTCGTCGCAGTGGCGACACAGGATGGGGATATTCCGCCCGTCGGCCGATTCGACGTACAGCCGTTTCCTCGGGAGCGGCGTCTCGAAGATGGCGGTGAAGAGGTCTTTCGAGGCGGAGTGCTCCACTGCGCAGGCAAGCTCGCACTCCCGACATCCCGTACAGCGGTCTAGCCGGACGAAGATGTGCTTCATGGCACACCCCCTCAAATCCCCAGCGCAGTTCGCCGCTCGCGGATCGCCTGGAGCAGCTTCTTCGCCCCGGCCACGGGATCGGGCTCGACGATGAAGTAGCCGCCGAAGAGCTCCTTCACCCCTTCGGTGAGGAGGCTGGCCACCGCGGGGCCCCCCAGCACCGGCGGGACAACGCCCACGTGCACCGGCAAGCCGGCGGCCACGGCCCAGGTGCCGATGGCGATGGCCTTCTCGGTGGTTGCTTCGGGCGCGCTGGCCACCACCGGGAGCCTGTCCAGGTCAACACCCAGCTTGTTCGCCACGGCCACGGCCACGTCGGCGGCGCGGGTATTGTCCACGCAGGAGCCCATATGAAGCACGAGGGGCAGCGAAGCGTCCAGGCCCACCGCCTGCCCCACCGCCCCCAGGACTGCAGCGAGCCCGGATCCAGCGTACTCCCGGACCGCATCGGACGTCAGGAGGCCATGTCGGGCGTAGGCACCAGCGCCGCAGCCCGTGGCCAGGAGCAGCACGTTCTCCCTGGCCAGCTCCTTGGCCAGCGCAAGGAAGCCGGAGTCCTGGGTGACCCGAACGTTATTGCAGCCAGCGAACAAGCAGATGCCCAGGATGTTCCCGCTGGCGATGTGGTCGATCAGCGGTTTCAGAGGGTCGTCCTTGTTGACGGCTGCGAGGGCGCTCAAGATGGTCTCGCTGGAGAAACCGGCGACAGCCGTGCTGGTGTGGTCGGGAATGCTGACCTTGGCCGGGTCGCGCCTGCGGTAGGCATCGATCGCCAGACGGATGATCTCGCGGGCGGAGGCGCGGGCGTGGCCCTCGCGGAACTCGATGTGGCGTGCCCCCGGGATCTTGCTGATGGGCATTGTGGTGACGAGCTGGGTGTGGTAGCACTCGGCCACGTTGGCCAGGCTCGGCATGATGCACTGGTAGTCCACGACCATGGCATCCAGGACTCCGGTGAGGATGGCCAGTTCCTGGGAGACGGAGTGTGTGGCCGGCGGGATGCCGTGGCGCATGAGCACTTCATTCCCGGTGCAGCAGATCCCCACCAGGTTGAGGCCACCCGCGGCCCCGGCAGCGCGCGCTTCCTCGTGCATCTCGGAAGCGACCTGCACGATCACGTCTGAGAGCACGGGGTTGTGACCGTGGAGGGCAATGTTCACGGCCTCCGCCTTGAGCACGCCAAGGTTGGCCCGGGCCATCACGGGCTTGGGGACGCCAAACAGGATGTCGGCCAGGTCGGTGGCCATGTGCATGCCGGCGTAGTCGGCCAGGGCGCACTTGACGCCACCCAGCAGAATGTTCACCGGGTCGGCGTCAGTACCGTAGGTGGTGCGGTGCATGATCTCGGCCACAACGCCGTCGATACTGGTGGGCACCACGCCGTGCTTGAGGAAGGTCTGGACGCGGCCCGGTGTCACTGTGGTCGCGGCCCACGCCAGCGGCGTCTCCTTCTCGGAGAACTCGGCCAGAGCGGCAGCGGCCACGTCGCCCATGAGGGCCTGGGTGTCCCTGCCGTCCACGGGGATGCCCACGCGGCTGGCCACCGCGCGGAGCTTGGCCTCGTCCTTGAGGGGATAGTCAGGGGCCTCCCCGCGGCTGGCCTTGAGCATGGTATGCGCCAGGTGCTTGGCGTGACCGGAGTGAGCGGCGGTGCCCGCGGCAATCATGCGGGCCAGATTTCGTGCGACGATGGTGTCCGCGCTGGCCCCGCAGGTGCCGGTGCGGGGGCCTTCGCCGAACGGGTCGATACGGCACGGCCCCTGGAGGCACATCCGGCAACACAGTCCCATCAGGCCGAAACCGCACTGAGGCTGCTGGGCTTGAAAACGATCCCAGACCGTGGTGATGCCCCGGTGCTGGGCCACCTTGAGCATCGCCTGGGAGGCGATGTCGAGAGAGCGCTCCATACACGCCCCTCCTTTCTACAGGCCGCTTCCAGCCCCGCAAGAACACAGAAGCGACCCGCGAGGGTCGCCTCCTTTGCAAACGGCAGGCGAGGGGATTGCTCCCCTCACCCTATCGCCCGTGCACTCCAGACGGAGCGTACGGATCGGAGACGCGGTCTATGTCAGCACGCGGAACCCGGCCACAGGCTCTGCCCGCTTCCCTGTCTTCCTTGCCGGTTGGGATGGCCGGCTACTTGCACTTTACTCGGGCAAGCCCCTGGTTCCTGCTTCCGGAACCGAGCTCCTCCCCCTCCGCGTACCAGTGCAGGCTGAAGCCACACAGGCCCCGCAACCTCGCAACACCCGCAAATTGCCCTGGCTCCCGCCGATGCTATAATTGGGTGTCCTGCGAAACTCCTGCCCTGCCCGCCGCCTGGCGTCGGCAGGGCCCCCGGCGGCTGCCGGGAGTCCAGGGGAGGGAACGGATGCCTCAGTACGAGATGGTCTATATCGTCCGGCCGGACCTGGAGCCGGACGCCGTGCGGGCTGCGGTCGACCGCGTCGGTCAGCGTGTGACCGAGCAGGGCGGCAGCGTCGACTATGTGGAGGTGTGGGGCAAGCGCCGGCTGGCCTATCCTGTGCGAAAGTATCGCGAGGGGATCTACGTGCTGACCCGTTTCACCATCGACAGCGCCCACATCCCGGAGTTCAAGCGGTTGACCCGCATCATGGACGAGGTGATGCGGCTGCTGATCGTCGAGGCCGAGGGCCCGCTGCCGGCGGCCAAGGCTGCCCCCGCGCCGCCCGCCGAGATGCGCGCGGCCCACGAGCCTGTGGTAGTGGAGCCGGCCGCCGACCGCGGCGGCTCCGGGGGAACCTAGGAGGGTGCCGTGCTGAACCGGGTGATCCTGATCGGTCGCCTCACCCGCGACCCAGAACTGCGGTATGTGCCCAGCGGTCAGCCCGTGGCCTCGTTCACCCTGGCGGTGGACCGGCCGTTCACCAACCAGGCGGGCGAGCGGGAGACCGACTTCATCGACATCGTGGCCTGGCGCAAGCTGGCCGACCAGGTCTCGCAGCACCTGAGCAAGGGACGGCTGGTGGCCGTGGAGGGACGGCTGCAGATCCGCTCCTACGAGACCCAGGACGGGCAGAAGCGCAAGGTGGCCGAGGTGGTGGCCGATGCCGTGCGGTTCCTCGACCGCAAGGCCGCCCAGGCGACGGCGGCGCCAGAGCCGGCCGCCGCAGATTTCGAACCGGAGGAGGAAGACGTCCCGTTCTAGACCGGGCCGATCCTGGGACGGGGCGGGGTTGGGGAGGGTCCTATGGCCGAACGCGAGAGGGAGAAGAGCGACCGCAAGCAGTGGCGCCGGCGGCCCAAACGCAAAGTTTGCGCTTTTTGCGCCGAAAAAGCCACATTTATCGACTATAAAGACGCCGGCAAGCTGCGCCGGTACGTCACGGAGCGGGGGAAGATCCTGCCGCGGCGGATCTCGGGGACCTGCGCCCGGCACCAGCGGTCGCTGGCTGTGGCCATCAAGCGGGCCAGGGAACTGGCCATGCTGCCATACACCAGCGAATAGGGCTTTTTATGCCATTGTGGCCCGCTAAAGGGCCAATCTTTCCTGTCTTAGTAGCGTCCTGCGGCGCAGGGGGCTGTTCGGTGTAGCCAGGCGACGCGGGGCGACAGTACGATAGAGGCGGGGACCTTCCCCGCCTCTTCGCATCACGCAGTGCACCGGAGACCCCGGACGGACAATGCGGCGGACCCGTCTCAGTACGCGAGGGCTGACCGAGGGCGCCATCCAGGCCGCCCTGGTCGCAGTGCTGGCGCTGCTGACGCGGTACGTCCCGCTGGCCGTCCTGGCCACGACGTTCCTCATGCCCCTGCCCCTGATGGTCCTCACCATCCGCCACGGCGTGCGACCGGCTGTGCTGGCGGCGGTGGTCTCCGGCGTCGTGGCCGGGATGCTCTCCGGGGACCTCCTCACGGGCGTGGGGATCCTCGTGGCCGTCGCCCCCTTCGGCATCATGGTGGGCTGGGGGACGCGGCGGGGGTGGAGCGGGCCGGCCATCGTCGGGGTGGCGGTCCTGGTCTCAGGGGCCTCACTGGTGGTGAACGGGCTGCTGTTGCTGACCTTCCTGGGGATCAACCCGGTGCAGCAGTACAGCGAGATGGTACTGACCATGCGCCAGCAGATGGATGCCGCGGCCTCGCTGTATGGGAGGCTGGGGCTCGGCCAGGAGGCAGCGGAGTCCTACCGGCGCACCATGCTGGCGGTGCTGGACCTGATGCCGCGGCTGGGCCTCTTCGGCTTCGTCACGACGGCGGTGACCACCGGCTGGCTGAACTACGAGATCGCCCGGCCGATCCTGCGCCGCGTCGGCCACCCCCTGCCGGCGCTGCCCCCGGCGTCGACCTGGCGCCTGCCGGGCGTCGCCCTCTGGCTGCTGCCTCTGGCCTGGCTGGTCTCGGCCCTGGGGTGGCAGCCGGTGACGACCCTCTCCGACCGCCTGCGCAGTACCCTGCCCCCCGCCCCCCGGCCAAACCCCTCGGCCCGTGGGCGCAACCGCCGGGCGCGGGGGGCGGTGGGCCGGGGTTTGCAGGGGGGGCTGGGGGGGGGGGGGTTCCTGGGCCGCTACCGCCTGCATCGGGCCCTGCGCGTCCTGCTCTTGCTCTGGCTGGCGTTCAACCCCCTCTTCAGCAACCTGCTGCTGATCCTGGGCCTGGTCGACTCCATCTTTCCGCTGCGAGAGCGGCTGGCGCGGCGGGCGGCGCCGGCGGAGGTGAAGCCGTGAAGGTCATCCTCCTGCAGGATGTTCCGGCTCTGGGGCGGGCCGGGGCGCTGGTCGAGGTGAAGGAAGGGTACGCCCGCAACTACCTCCTCCCGCGGGGCCTGGCGCGCGAGGCCACTGCGGGGGCGATCCGGGCCCGCGACGTGCTGCGCCAGGCGGAGGAGCAGCGCCGCGCCCGGGTGCAGCGGGAGGCCGAGCAGCTGGCGCAGGCCCTCTCCGCCCTGACCCTGGAGGTCCGGGCGCGTGCCGGCATGGAGGGGCGCCTCTTCGGTGCCGTGACGGCACAGCAGGTCGCCGATGCGCTCCGCCAGCGCGGCTTCCCGGTGGACAAGAAGCAGGTGGAGCTGGAGCACCCGATCCGCGTCGAGGGGTTCCACCGAGTGGCGGTGCGCCTGCCCACCGGCCGTCTGGTTCAGGTCACCGTCAACGTCGTCGGGCAGAGGTGAGGGCGTCCCGATGGCTGTCCGTGCCACCCAGCAGCAGCGATCGCCGCGGAGGCTCCGTGGGCCGGAGCGCGTACGCCGGGAGGTGGAGGCCCTCTACGGGGTCCTGACCACCCTCTACGGTCGCGAGGGGCTGCGGGCCCGCGCCGAGCGGCTGCAGGCGGGGCCGCTGATGCGCAGCCCACGGCTGGCCGACCGGGTGGTGGCCCTGCGGCGGCTCGTGCGGGCGGATAGCGCACGCGCCCCCGCCGACGATGGCGATATTCCCCAGGTCTTGGAGGAGGTCCGGGAGCAGCTGGCCGACCTGATTGCCCGCAAGGCCGTGAGCGCGGAGGTGGAGCGCAGGGTACGGGAGCTGCTGCAGCAGCGGCAGCAGGCGTTCCTGCAGGAGCTGCGCCTGGAGGTGCTGCGGGAACTGGGCGGCGGGGAGACGCCGGAGAGCGCGCGCCGGCTGGCGGCGCTCGACCGGCTGGAGCGGGTCCACGTGGCTCGTCCGGTGCTGGAGCGGCTGCGGCCGCGCACGCTGCGGCAGGTGGTGGGGCAGGAGCGGGCCGTGCGGGCGCTGCTCAGCAGGATCGCCGTGCCCTTCCCGCAGCACGTCATCCTGTACGGTCCTCCCGGCGTGGGCAAGACGACCGTGGCCCGCCTCGTGCTGGAGGAGGCCAAGCGGCTGCCCTTCACCCCGTTTGCGCCGGACGCACCGTTTGTCGAGGTGGACGGAGCGGCCCTGCGCTGGGACCTGCGCGCGGCGGCCGACCCCCTGCTGGGGTCGGTGCACGACCCCATCTACCAGGGCGGGCAGCGCGTCCTGACCGATAGCGGCCTGCCCGAGCCCAAGCTGGGTCTGGTCACCAGGGCGCACGGCGGCGTGCTCTTCATCGACGAGATCGGGGAGCTGGACCCGGTGGCGCAGGCCCGCCTGCTCAAAGTCCTGGAAGACCGGCGGGTGTACTTCGAGTCCTCCTACTACGATCCGGACGACCCGACGCTGCCGGCGTACGTACGGCGTCTCTTCGAGCAAGGGGCGCCCGCCGACTTCGTCCTCATCGGTGCCACGACCAGAGACCCCGAGGAGATCAGTCCGATGATCCGCTCCCGATGCGCGGAGGTCTACTTCGATCCTCTGTCGCCGGAGCACATCCGCCGCATCGTCCGGGCGGCGGCGCGCCGTCTGGGCGTCGAGCTGGCGCGCGACGTCCCGGAGCTGATCGGCGAGTACACGGCCGAGGGGCGCAAGGCGGTGAGCCTGCTGGCCGACGCCTACGGCGCGGCCCTGCACCGCCGCCGCGGCCGGCAGGGGCGCGTGCGCATCGGGCGGACGGACCTGCTGGAGGTGATTCGCAGCAGCCGCCTCTCGCCGTCCGTCCCGCCCCGCGGCGGGGAGAAGCTGGAGATCGGCCGCGCCTTTGCCCTGGGCGTGGCGAACTTCGTCGGTTCCCTGATCGAGGTGGAAGCGGCGGCCTTTCCCGCGGCGCGCCCCGGCCAGGGGACCATCCGCTTCAACGAGACCGCGGGGAGCATGGCCCGGGACTCCGTCTTCAACGCGGCGGCGGTGCTGCGCGCCGTGGCCGGGATCGACCTCTCCGACTTCGACCTGCACGTCAACGTTATCGGCGGCGGGCTGATCGACGGGCCCAGTGCCGGCCTGGCCATGGTCGTGGCCATGATGAGCGCGGTGCAGCGCCGCCCGGTCCGCCAGGACGTGGCCATGACCGGAGAGGTTTCCATCCAGGGGAGGGTGCGGCAGGTCGGCGGCATCCCTGAGAAGCTGGCCGGCGCCCGGCAGGCCGGGATGCGCAAGGTGATCGTCCCCGCGGAAAACGCGGCAGACGTCGGGGAGCCGCTCCGGGGCCTGGAAGTGGTCCCGGTGGCCACGGTGGAGGAGGCTCTGCCCCACCTGTTCGAGGCTTGAACGCCCCGGCTGTCCCCGTCATCCCCAGGTTGTCCACCGGAAATTCGCTGAATTGAGCGCCAAATCAGGGATTCTCCACAAGGGAATCCACAACGGCGTCCTCCAATTCGAAGAGGGAGGTTGGATCGCGCGGCAGGCCCGGGCAGCCAATCCCCACTTGAAATAGTCAAACATGCGTTCGATAGTATAGGCAGCCGCTGGATTCCGGGAGGAAGCTCATGCGGGTCATGCCGTTGGAGCGGGTTCCCCCGCAGAGCATCGAGGCCGAGCAGGGCGTGCTGGGCTCGATGCTCCTGGAGCGCGACGCCATCGCCCGGGTCGTGGAGATGCTGCGCGGCGAGGACTTCTACCGGGAGGCCCACCGCCGCATCTACGACGCCATGGTGGATCTGTTCGAGCGGGGGGAGCCGGTGGATCTGATCACCGTCACCGACAGGCTGAAGGCGCGCGGCCAGCTGGAGGACGTGGGCGGCGCGGCGTACGTCACCTCCCTGCTGGACGCCGTCCCCACGGCGGCCAACGTCGAGTACTACGCCCGGCTGGTCCTGCAGAAGTCGCTGCTCAGGCAACTGATCGCTGCGGGGACCGAGATCGTGGGCATGGGGTTCCGCGAGGAGCAGGAGGTGGAAGTGCTCCTCGACCAGGCGGAGAAGCTGGTCTTCGGCATCGCCAGCCGGCGGATGGCCCAGGATTTCCTGCCCATCCGGGAGGTGCTGCAGGAGTCGTTCGACCGCATCGACCGCCGCTATCAGGACAAGGGCACCGTCACCGGAGTGCCCACCGGGTTCGTCGACCTGGATCGCATGACCGCCGGGCTGCAGCCCGCCGACCTGGTCATCGTCGCCGCCCGCCCGGCCATGGGCAAGTGCCTCAAGTACGATACCGAGATCGTCGACGCGCAGACGGGTGCCGTCTGCACGATCCAGGAGGTCGTGGGGGCGCGCCAGGCCTCCCTGTTCACCCTCGACGACTCCATGCGACTTTCCCCCACCGCCCCCAGCCACTTCGTGGACGACGGGATCAGGCCGGTCTTCCGCGTGCGGCTGGCCAGCGGGCGGGAGGTGGAAACCACGCTCTCCCACCCCTTCCTGACCCCGCAAGGTTGGTGCGCCCTCCACGACCTCTCTCCCGGCGCCCTGGTGGCGGTGCCGCGGCGCCTTCCGGTGTTTGGCGCGCTGGACCTGCCGGCGCACGAGGTCCGGCTGCTCGCCTATCTCACCAGCGGCCGCCTGCCGGTCTCCCCGGTGCTGGCCGCCGATTTCGCCGACGCCGTGGCGGTGGCGGATGCCATCCGCCTGGGCCGCCCGGCACAGCGGTCGCGACCGGCCGGCGCCGCCGTCTCCGGCGGCTCCCAGGCGGCGGAGGCTGTGGAGGTCCTGCGGGCGCGCTTCCGCGGACTGGACGGGCCGCCCGCCGCGCGCTTCATCCCGCCTGAGGTGGCCACCCTGCGGCGGGAGAAGCTGGCCCTCTTCCTGAACCGGCTGCTGGCGGCGTGCGGCGAGGTCTTTGGGGAGGGGGAGCACCTCGCCCTGGAGGCGGAGATGCCCTCTTCCCGCGTGGCCAGCCAGGTGCAGCACCTGCTGCTGCGCTTCGGCGTGCCCTCCGTCGTGGCCGGCACCTCCCTCCGCGTCGGGCCGGCCGGGATGGTGCCGCTGGTCCGGGAGGTGGGCGTCTTCGGGCGGGAGCGGCTGCGCCGCTGGGCGCGGAACCAGCAGCATTCCCTCCTGCAGGACGTGGACGTGATGTGGGATACCGTGGTCGCCGTGGAGGAGGCCGGCGCCTTCCAGGTGTACGACCTCACCGTCCCGGGAACCCACAACTTCATCGCCAACGACATCTGCGTGCACAACACCACATTCTGCCTGAACATCGCGCAGCATGCCGCGCTGCAGCAGAAGACGCCGGTGGCCATCTTCAGCCTGGAGACCAGCAGCGAGCAGGTGGTGCAGCGGATGCTGGCCGCGGAGGCGGAGGTGGACGGCTCCAAGCTGCGCACGGGCTTCCTCTCGGACAGCGACTGGCCCAGGCTGGCCCACGCCATGGCCCGTCTCTCCGAGGCGCCGATCTTCATCGACGACAGTGCCACCATCAACGTCATCGAGATGCGGGCCAAGGCCCGCAAGCTGAAGGCGGAGCACGGGCTGGGGCTGATCATCATCGACTACCTCCAGATGATCCAGTCCTACAAGCGGACGGAGAACCGCACGCAGGAGATCTCGGAGATCGCCCGGGCGACCAAGTCGCTGGCCAAGGAGCTGGACGTGCCGGTGATCGCCATCTCGCAGCTCTCGCGGGCGGTGGAGGCGCTGGGAAACCGCCGGCCGCAGTTGTCACACCTGCGGGAGAGTGGCGAGCTTGAGCAGGTGGCCGACCTGGTGCTGTTCATCTACCGCGAGGACTACTACAACGAGAACACCGAGAAGAAGAACATTGCGGAGATCATCCTCTCCAAGCACCGCAACGGTCCCACCGGCACAGTGGAACTGTACTTCGACAAGGAGCACAGCCGGTTTGTCGGGCTGGAATGGCGTCGCGGCGGCCCGGGGCGGTAGCGTCGTCCTGCGCCGGGTGGCCCCGCCTCCTGGATGATGCCCCGGCACGGCGCCGCGACGCCCGCCCTGCCGGTTGTGGCCGCGCTGCGGGTTCTGCTGGTGGCGATGGCGCTG
>JBBIIQ010000029.1:0-14439 GCA_037446405.1 Armatimonadota bacterium
CTTTGCGGGAGTGGGATCGGCTGCGGCAGCAGCTGGAGGGACCGCTGGAGCGGCCGCGCGTGGCGCCCAAGCACGGCCGCACCCCAAGGAGAGGGAAGGGCGGAACTACTCTGGAGGTGCTGGGAGGGGGACGAGAATGAACATCCTCAGAGTCTGGGCCATGGTGCTGGTGCTGGCGCTGCTGGGCGGGCTGGGACCGGCCTCCTCAGCCGTCCCCGCTGGTGGCACGGTGGTGCTCTACACCTCGCTGCCACAGGAAATCGCCACGGAGTTCGCCAAGGCCTTCATGGCCAAGATCCCGCAGGTCAAGCTGGACGTCCTGCGCTCAGGCAGTACGGAACTGGAACGCCGCATCTTCGCGGAGATGGAGACCGGGGGCATCCGCGCGGATGTCCTGTGGCTCGCCGACGCACCTGTGTTCATCACCCTGCGGGAGAAGGGCCAGCTCCTGCCCTACCGGTCGCCGGAGGCGCGGATGATCCCCGCGGCGTGGAAGGATCCCCAGGGCTTCTTCACGGCCGGACGGCTGATCAACATGATCATCGCCGTGAATACCACGCTGATTCCCGAGCGCGTCGCGCCCAGGCGCTGGGCGGATTTCCCCAGGTACGGGAAGACCGCGGCCATGCCCAATCCGTTCTTCTCGGGCTCGGTGTTTGTGGTGGAGGCGACCTTTGTCAAGGAGTACGGCTGGGGCTGGTTCGAGCGGGCCCGCCGGGAAGGCGTTCAGGTCCTGCGCGGCAATTCGGAGGTCGCCCGGGCGCTGGCCGCCCGCGAGTTCGGTGTGGGCATGACTCTGGACTTCATCGCCTACGGGATGATCCGGGACGGGGCCCCGCTGGCCATCATCTGGCCTGAAGAGGGCGCGGTGAGCGTCCCCAGCCCCGTGGCCATCACCAGGAGCGCGAGGAACCCAGAGGGTGCCAAGCAGTTCATCGACTTCGTGCTCTCCAAGGGCGGCCAGCAGGCGCTGGTGCAGCTGGGGATTATCCCTGTGCGTGCCGACGTGGATCCGCCGAAGGGCCTGCCCAAGCCCGCGGAGATCAAGACGCTGCCGGTGCCCTTTGAGTGGGCGGCGGCCAACGCGGCGGACATCCGGAAGAAGTTTGAGGAGATCATGCTGAAGTGAGAGCCACTGTCGGGAGGTCGCAGGGGTGACCATCCCCGGGCGACTTGCCGCGCCGCTGGCTCCGCGGGTGCGGCTGTGGACCGATCCCCGCGTGCCGGGTGTGCTGGCCGCGGCGCTGCTTCTGGCTGCCATCGTCGTCTACCCCCTGGCGCTGGTGCTTGTCCGCAGCCTGAAGGTCGATGGGGCGTGGAGCCTGGCCACGTATGCCCGCGCCGTGGCCCCCGGCAACCTGCGGCCGCTGTGGAACACGATCTGGACGGCGGCGCTCACCAGTGTGCTGGCCATGCTGGCGGGCACCATCCTGGCCTTTCTCCTGGTCCGCACCGACCTTCCGGGCCGCCGCGTCATGCGCACGCTGGTCACCCTGCCCTACGCCGTTCCGCCCTTCTTCGGGGCCATCGCCTGGGCGCAGTTGCTGGGGCCGCAGGGCTACCTCCTGCGTCCGCTGCTCAACCTGTTGGGAATCGAGCAGGCGCCGTGGACCATCTACACCCCCAGCGGGGTGGTCATGGTGATGGCGATTCACTTCTTCCCCCTGGTGTTTCTCACCGTGGCCGCCGCGCTTGAGCGCATGGACGTGAGCCTGGAAGAGGCAGCGCGGACGTCGGGCGCGGGCACCCTGCAGGTGATGCGACAGATTACGATCCCCCTGGTTCTGCCGGCGAGTCTGGCGGGTGGGGTGCTGACCTTCATGGGCGCGGTGGCCAACTTTGGCATTCCCGCGCTGCTGGGGTTGCGCGCACGGTTCTTCGTCTTGACGACCAGCATCTATGCCTCACTGAACGTGCCCGACTTCAGCCTGGCCACAGCCATGTCCATGCTGCTGATGGTGATCTCCACCGGCGCTCTGGGGCTGCAGCGGTGGATTCAACGGGGAGAAGGGCGATTTGCGGTCATCGCCGGGAAGGCCATCCACCCTCAGCCGCTGCGCCTGGGGGCATGGCGCTGGCCCGCGTTTGCGGGGGCTGCGGGCTTCGCCACGGTCATTGCCGTGCTCCCGATTATGGCGCTGGTGTTGACCTCGTTCCTCCGCTACTACGGCGCGCCGCTGGAAGTGGCCAGCCTGACCACCCGCCACTACAAGTACATCATGGGGTTGGAGCAGGTACGCCGCGCGGCGGCCAACAGCGTGATCCTCGCCTCCGCCGCGGCCACGTTGTGCATGGGCCTGGGGACCGCCATCTCCTACGCGCATACCAAGGCGAAGATCCCCGGCACTGGGGTGCTGGATGCCATCGGCACGCTGCCGTACGCCATTCCGCACACCGTGATCGCCATCGCCGTCCTGCTGGCCTGGGCACGGGCAGGCTTGTATGGCACGCTGACCATCATCCTGCTGGCGTACATCCTGGCCTACCTGCCGTTTGGCCTACGAACGACCAGCGCCACCCTGCGGCAGATTCATGATTCGCTGGAGGAGGCCGGCCGCGTGTCGGGCGCTGGTCCGCTCCGAACGTTTCGAGACATCGTCCTGCCGTTGGTCAAACCCGGCATGCTGGCGGGTTGGATCCTGGTGTTCTTGCCGGCCAGCCGCGAGCTGACCATGTCGATCCTGTTGTTCAGCCTGCGCACGGAAACCATCGGCGTCACCATCTTTAACATGCAGGATGCTGGCTACACGCAGATCGCGGCGGCGTTATCGGTGGTCGTGCTCCTGGTGATCCTGGCGGGAAACCTGCTCATCCGCAGGGTGACGCGGGGACAGCTGGGATTCTGATGGCGGCATGAGAGGATCCGTCGGGAAGGGGCGGCGACAACCCACCTGCGGGTGACTCAATGGACAAGATCATTGTCCAGGGACTGTGGAAGGAGTTTGACGGGGTCACTGCCGTGGCCGACGTCAGCTTCACCGTAGGCGAGCGCGAGTTCTTCACGCTCCTGGGCCCTAGCGGTTGCGGCAAGTCTACGACCCTGCGCTGCATCGCCGGACTGGAGGAGCCAACACGCGGGGAGATCCACATTGGCGGGCGGCTGGTGTCGGCGCCGGCCAGCGGGATCTTCGCGCCCCCGGAGCGGCGGTCGGTGGGCATGGTCTTCCAGAACTACGCGGTGTGGCCGCATATGACGGTGTTCGACAACGTGGCCTACCCATTGCGTCTGCAGAAGCTGGACCGCCGAACGATCGACGCCCGCGTGGGAGAGGTCCTGGAGATGGTGGCGCTGCGCGGGCTGGAGCGTCGGTTTCCAGCACAGCTCTCCGGCGGGCAGCAACAGCGTGTGGCCCTGGCCCGCGCCCTGGTGCGCCGGCCCGAGGTGATGCTCCTGGACGAACCCCTGTCCAACCTGGACGCAAAACTGCGGGAGCAGATGCGCTTCGAATTGAAGGAGCTGCAGCGGCGCATGGGTGTGCCCATCCTTTACGTCACCCACGACCAGGCCGAGGCCATGGCGCTGTCGGATCGGGTTGCGGTGATGAACGCCGGTCGGATCGTGCAGGTTGGGGCACCGTTGGAGATCTACAGCCACCCCGCGGATCGGTTTGTGGCCGATTTCATGGGCCTGATGAACTTCCTCCCCGGGGTGGTGCTGGCTCGCCAGGGCGAGCAGGTCCTGGTGGAGATGCTGGGGCAGCGGGTCCATCTCGTCGACCGCTCCGCCCTGGCCGGCCCGGTGATGGTTGCGGTGCGACCGGAGGACCTGGTCATGGGACGGGACGGTGACATAGCCGGCACGGTGGAGGTGCGGAACTTCATGGGGAACTTCATCGACTACAAAGTGCGCGTGGCGGACCGCATGCTGCGCGTGCAGACTCCTCACGCCCAGGTGTATGCCGAAGGCGAGCGCGTGACGCTGCGGGTGGAGCGGGCGCTCCTCTTTGCCGCAGAGGATGCGGCGTGAGGCCCGCCCTGTCCACCACCTCACTGCGGTCGTTCGCCGTGTGCGACGCCATCGAGGCGGCACACCGTCTGAACTACGCGGGCGTTGAGATCTGGGCGGAGCACCTCTGGGCGCGCGACGAAGACCCCGCCACGCTCGGCCGCCAGGCTGCAGGGTACGGGCTGGCGGTCAGCGTGCACGGCCCCAGCCGTGACCTCAACGTCACATCTACCAATCCCGGGATCCGTGAGGAGTCTCAGCGGCAGTACTACCGCGCGCTGGCTGACGCCGCCCGGCTGGGAGCGTCGGTGACCGTCTTCCACCCGGGGGCGCTGTCGTCGTCTCGAGACCGGGCGGAGGACTACTGGCCGCGGTTGACAGCGTTCTTTGCCGCGTTGGGCCGGACCGCAGAGGGGCTGGGTATTACGGTCACCGTGGAGAACATGGAAGAGCGTCCCGGCGAGTTCGTGACCCATCCTGGAGACGTCGCCCGGCTCGTGGACGACGCCGGCGTGCCGGCGCTGGGCCTCGCGCTGGACATTGCACATCTGCTCTTCAGCCGGAAGCAGGTCGACCTCACCGGCCTGGAAAGGTACATCCGGCACGTGCACCTGAGCGGATCCACCGCGACGCTGGTGCACGTGCCGCTGGCCGACGGGCAGTACGACCTGCGTCCGCCGTTGCACCAGCTCGCCCGGTTCTACACCGGCATCATCGCCATCGAGGGATACGTGCCTGAACGGGAGATGCAGAGTGTTGAGGAGAACCGGCGGGTCTTCGACCGACTGGTTCTCTCCGCGGCAGCCACGTCCTGGCCCGATCCATGACTAGAGGCGCGAGGATGGCGCCATCACGCGGCGCCCGCGCACATCCCACACGCCGCGGCTCGTCAGGCGGACCCAGGGCAGGGAGTCGAAGGTGAGGAACATCAGGCTGTAGATGGGGTCGCCGAAGCGGTAGCCGCGGACGCGCAGCAGAGCGGAAAGTCGGCGGTTGGCCTCCACCACGGCAGCCCAGGGCCGCGCGGAGAATATCCCGCCCATCTCCAGGGGGAGGACAAAGACCTCCCGCCCGCCCTCCACCACCGCGATGCCGCCGCCCAGGTCGGCGACGCGGTCGGCCGCAGCGGCCATGTCCGTCGGCTCCTGCCCTACGACCAGCAGGTCCAGTGCCGTATTCACCGTGGTGGCCAGGCCGCCCAGCCGCTCGGCGAACCCCTCGAAGCGGCAGCGCGTCACCCAGCGGCCCTCCCGGTCGACCAGCGCCGCCTGGAGCAGCCCCTCCGCCGCCGCAGGTGCCGCCGGTTCGGTGATCACGTCGTTGAGCAGGCGGCAGGCCGGAAGGGATGCATCCGGCGCAAAGATGTCGCGGGCGACACGGGGCAGCCGCAGGGGGCCCAGCGCATCGCCCCAGTCGAAGGCAGGCAACGGGCGTAGCAGGGCCCCGTTCTCGGCGATGACCTGGCCGCCGGCGATCACCACCTCCGGCCGCGGCTCGGCCACATCCGAAAGGACGTTCAGGTCGGCACGTGCGCCCGGGACCACCTCCCCGCGGTCGGCTAGCCCGTAGTAGGCGGCCGGGTTGAGGGTGGCCAGGCGCAGGGCGACCAGAGGGGGGATGCCGCTGCGGATGGCCGCGCGGAGCACGTGGTCCATGTACCCGCGGTCCTCGATGAACGCCGGGGTGGGACCGTCCGCGGTCAGCATCAGCCGTTCCGAGGTCCACAGGTCGGGCGTGACGGCCGCCGCCAGGCGGGGCAGGTCCGGACGGATGGGGCTGTGCCGCAGCATCACGTGCAGGCCGGCCCGCAGGCGGTCCAGCACCTCCTCCGCCGTCACCGCCTCGTGGCACGAGCTGAACCCGCGGGCGGCCAGGACGGCGAGACGCTCGTATGACGCTCCGGGGGCGTGGCCTTCCACCCGCCGCCCGTCGGCCCGCGCCGCGGCCACCTTCGCCGCCAGCTCGGACACCCCGTCGTAGACGTCGGTCCAGCGGGTGACCTCGCCCACCGCGACCACCGATGGCAGCTGCCAGAGGGTGCGCAGCCATTCCAGGGCGAACCGCTCCTCCCCCGAGAAGGCCGGAGGATGCAGGCGGATCTGCCAGCGCAACGCCAAGGGCAGGGCAGCCAGCCGTTCCAGCAGCGCCGGCAGCATCGCGGGTGGGACCAGCACCTGGAAGGGGAGGGCGTCCACGACGGCGGTGGTGGTGCCGCGCCGCAGCAGCGCGCCGGCGAACTCCCCGGGGTTGGCCAGGACCACATGCGTGTGCGGCTCGATGTACCCGGGGACGAGGACGCGGCCGCTGACGTCCAGGACCTGCCGGGCGCGCGTGGCGAGAGCCGCCTCGGGCCCGACGGCGCTGATCCGCTCCCCGCTGATGGCGACCGCCGCCCGGAGCAGCACACCGGCGCGCACGTCGGCCAGGTGGCCGCCGACCAGGCAGAGGTCAAAGGGGCTCCTCACCGCCAGCGCCGCACTGGAAGCGCGGGGTTCACCACGGTGGCCGCGGTTCCGACGGCTTCGCCCGTCCGCCGACGGCGGGCTGCGGCCCGGTCCAGCGCCTCTCCGGGTCGAACCGCCGGATGACGGCGAGCTCCTCTGGGGTGGGTGGCGGCGTCTCCGCCACGGCCGGGGCGACCCGCAGCTCCCAGCCCGTCTCGCGGCGGACCTGCTCCACGCTGACCCCGAGATGGACCGCGGTGAGGACGAGCTCCCCGGAAGCCTCCTCGACGCTGAGCACGCCCAGCGTGGTGATGACCCTGGCCGGGCCGCCGCCACGCAACCCCATCCGCCGGCGCCAGTCTCCTCCTTCCCCATGCCCGGGAGAGGTGAGGAAGGCGACCCGCCGGGGAAACCGTCGTCGCTCGTGCGCCATCAGGACGATGAAGCGACGGCTGAGGGCGGCGATGTCGCAGGCGCCGCCGCTGCCGGGCAGCCGTGCACCTCCGGCCCAGGTGGTGTTCAGGTTGCCGAAGCGGTCCACCTCCGCGGCGCCCAGCAGGCCCAGGTCGACCCGTCCCTGCTGCAGCAGGCCCATCACGTCCAGCAGCCCGGTGCAGGCCACGGCTCCAGCGATGTTGGGTGGGTCGCCCATGGTGACCAGCGGCGCCAGCGGTGGGGCGTCCCGCACGATGCCGTTTTCGAACAGGCCGATGGCCCTCGGCGCGTGCAGCGCCTTGGCCACGGCGAAGGCGAGGAGGGGAAGGCGCATCCCCACGAAGACCAGCTCTTCGTCGCGGATCTCTCGCGCCGCAGCCACGACCATGATCGTCCGGACGGAGGGGGAGGGGGCGCGTGCCTCCATCACGACCAGCCGTAGTCCACCGGCGCTGCCGGCACCGCGCGGGTGACCTGCAGGTGGCGCAGGCGGGAGGCGCCCAGCCGTGCCAGGTACTCCCGCCGGTCGCGGACGTCCAGCACCCAGGTGCGCAGCCATGTCTCGAACCCCGCCCGGGAGCGGGAGTGCGTGTGGTAGTCGACGTAGAAGGCATCGTCGCGCCGGGCGTAGCCCTGCAAGGGAGACGGGTGCGCGCCCCACGGCTCCGCCACCACGGCGGCCACGAGAAATCCCGGGATGAGCGTGCGGTTGGGGTCGCTGCGGATGACGTCGGGGGAGACCACCTCTTCGCAACTGACGATCACCTGCCGGGCGGCGCGGACGGCTTCCACCGTCACCCCCAGGTTCCCCCAGAGGTGGGTGTTGCCCTCCGCATCGGCCCGCTGGGCATGCACGATGGCCACGTCGGGGTGGATGGCCTCGACCGCGACCAGGCTCTGCCCCGTGAACGGGCAGGTGATGGGCCGCAGGTGCGGGTTGGCGGTGAGGAGGCTGCTGCCCAGGGCGGTCAGCGTGGGCAGGTAGGGTACTCCCCACGCCGCCGCCTGCAGGCCCAGCGCCAGCGTCAGGTTGCTGTGGTCCTCCACCTCCACCCGCTGCGGGACGCCCTCCTCGACCGCGCGGCGGAAACTGTGCCCCAGCCCGTCCCCGACGTTGCCCACCCACGCCGCGATCACCTTGCGCACGCAGCCGCTGCCCACCAGCAGGTCGAAGAGCATGTCCGAGATGGGGCCGATGAGGGTGAGCCCGCGGCGGCCCTGCCGGATGAGCTCGTGCCCGGCGGCGAAAGGAATCGCCGACTCCAACCCGCAGCCCATAACCAGGGAGGCATCGTCGGCCACCCAGCGGTCGATCGCCTCGGCCATGGAGCAGAGTTTGCTCATGCCTGCGGGGCAGAGCGCGGCCCGGGGTTGCGGCCGCAGCGGACACGGTGTGATTCTAGGCGTCACTGCAGGAGGGCGTCAACAGGCGCAAGCGGGGCAGGATCGGCGGGCGGACGCCAGAAGTAATTGTCCGTGACGGTCACGGGGGAACTGGTCCGCGAGCACCAGGTTATCGAGCGCGTCCTGCAGGCACTGCAGCGCTGCGTCCGCCAGGCGGAGGCCACCGGCCAGGTCCCCGTGGCCAGGTTGCGGGGCATCGTCACCTTCAGCCGGTCGTTCATCGACCGCTGCCACCACGGCAAGGAAGAGCAGTGCCTCTTTCCCTGTCTGGAGCGGCTGGGGGTGCCGCGGGAGGGCGGGCCCATCGGGGTGATGCTGCAGGAGCACGAGATGGGCCGCCGCCTGGTGGCGCAGATCGCGGCCGCCCTGGACGGCTATGAGGCGGGGACGGCGGGAGCCGAGGCCGTGCTGCAGCCCTGCCGCCAGTACGGGGAGTTGCTGGGGCAGCACATCTTCAAAGAGAACACCATCCTCTTCCCCATGGGAGACAGCCTCATGACCGAGCAGGACCAGGACGAGAACCGGCGCTGTTTCCACGCGCGGGAAGAAGCCATGGGACCAGGAGAGCACCAGCGGCTGACGGCCCTGGGCGAAGAGCTCTCCGCCGAGCCCTGACCTGTCCGGCGCCGCGGCCCGGGATGCCACGCCGATGAAAGCCCGCTCGATGCTCTTCACGCTCTACGGGGACAGCATCGAACGGTATGGCGGGGAAGCCGCCGCGCAGTGCCTGATCGCCCTCATGGGGGCCCTGGGCTTCTCCCCCCAGGCGGTGCGGGCAGCGCTAGCCCGGATGGTGCGGCAGGCATGGCTGCAACGGCGGCGGGTGGGCCGGCGCAGCTTCTACGCCCTCACACCCCGGGGCCGCCTGCGGGTAGAGCACGGCACCAGCCGCGTCTACACCCTGGACCACCGGCCCTGGGACGGCCGGTGGCGGATCTTCACCTACGCGGTCCCCGAGCGCAAGCGGTCGCTGCGCGACCGCCTGCGCCGCGAGCTGGCCTGGCTGGGCATGGGGCCGCTGGCCGGCGGCATCTGGATCTCTCCATACGACCTGCACGAGCACATCGCCGCGTTCGTCCAGGCCCACGGCCTGGGCCCCTACGTGGCAGAGTTTGTGGGAAAGCACCTGGGCCCGGCCGCCGACCGGGAGCTGGTTGCGCGCTGCTGGGACCTGCCCGCCATCGCCCGCTGGCACGAGCGGTTCGTTGCGGACTACCGCCCCCGGCTGGAAGCCCTGCAGCAGCGGCTGGCTGGCGGAGAGGGGTTGACCGACCGGGCCGCGTTCGTGGAGAAGATTCACCTGGTGCACGAATACCGCAAGGCCCTCTACGTGGATCCCTGGCTGCCGGCCGAGCTCCTGCCCGCCGACTGGCGGGGACGGGACTCCGCCCGCCTGTTCTTCGACTACTACCGCCTGCTGGACCCTCCGGCCACGCGATTCTTCGAGGCCCTGTTCGAAGCCCCGCCCGATGCCCAACCGGTCGGCGCTCCGGCCGCCCGATTCCGCCCGGCGGTCGCCTAGGCCAGCGCCGGATTCCTGCGCTCGCCACCAGGAGTTTCGGAAGGCCACCCTTTACATGCTGCGGCCACATGGTATGCTAGTACCTGCTCGGTTCCACTGGCAGAACAAGGTTCCTAATATGGAACAAAGGCGGCACCGGCCGCGCGCCTCCCTGGGGCACCCGTCACGCCGCCTGGTTCCCGCTGTGGACCGGGCGCTGCGTGTGCTGCGTACGCTGGCCGCAGCGGAGCTGCGGCTGGTCGACATCGCCAGGGCCCTGGACCTGGCCAAGAGCACCACGCTGGCCATCCTGCAGACGCTGGCAGCGCACGCCGTGGTGACCTACGACCCGCGGGCCAGGCGCTACGCGCTGGGGCCAGCTTTGGTGGCCATGGCCGGCGCGGCCCAGGCACGCAACACCGTGGTCCGGACGGCGCGCCCTTACCTGGAGCATCTGGCAGAGCAGACCGGGGAGACCGTCATCCTCCACGTGCCTGACGACGGTGGCAGCGTCATTGTCGACCGGGAGGAGTCGCCGCACCAGCTGCGGGTCACCGCGCCCCTGGGGCTACGCCTGCCCCCGTTCGCCGGCGCCGTGGCCAAGGCGCTCCTGGCCTGGCAGCCGGAGGGGGAGGTGAGGCGACGGCTGGCGGCGCAGCCGCTGCCGGCGTTTACCCCCCGCTCCATCACCACCCCGGCCAACTACCTGCGGGAACTGCGGCGGGTCCGGCGGCAGGGGGTGGCCTGGGACGATGAAGAGTACCTGCCGGGGGTGCGGGCGGTCTGTGCGCCGATCCGGATCTCCGGCCGGGCGGTGGCGACGCTTTCGGTGGTGGGCGTGAAAGCCCGGTTGACGAAGGCCCGCATGCGGGAGGCGGCAGCGCTGGTCCGCCGCGCCGCAGACGAGATCTCGTGGGCGCTGGCCGGGGAGAGCCCGGCGGCGCCTGATGCCGTCACATCCGGAGGTCGCGGCCGTGGTTGAGGCCCCGGCGCTGCGGGACGTTCAGCCCCTGACCCTGCGCGTCAACGGGGCTACCTTCCGCGTTGTCGCACCCGCCAGCCGGACCCTGCTGGAGGTGCTGCGGGAAGACCTGGGCCTCACCGGGACCAAGCACGGGTGCGAGCTTGGGGAGTGCGGGGCCTGCACCGTCCTCATCGACGGCGAGCCCGCGCTCGCCTGCCTGGTCCTCCCTGTGCAGGTGCAGGAGCGTGAGATCACCACGGTGGAGGGTCTGGCCGGCGCCGCCCTCCATCCCCTGCAGCAGGCGTTCGTGGACCACGGGGCGCTGCAGTGTGGCTACTGCACCCCCGGGATGCTGCTGGCCGCAAAGGCGCTGCTGGACCGTCGGCCCAGGCCCACCCGGGAGGAGATCGCAGAGGCGCTCTCCGGCAACCTCTGCCGCTGCACAGGGTATCTGCGGATCATCCAGGCGGTGGCCGCCGCGGCGGAGGGAGGCCATGCGTGAGTTCGCCGTCATCGGCCGGCCGCGGCCGCGCCCCGATGCCGCCGCCCGGGTGACGGGGCGCACGCGCTACGCGGGGGACCTGACGCTCCCCGGACAGCTCTGGTGCCGGCTCGTGCGCAGCCCCCTGCCGCACGCGCGCCTGACGCGCGTCGATACCGCCTCGGCCCGGGCCCTCCCGGGTGTGGCCGCGATCCTCACCGGGAGGGACCTGCCGACGCGCTACGGGATCCTTCCAGTCAGCCAGGACGAGGAGGTCCTGTGCAGCGAGAAGGTCCGCTACGTGGGCGATCCCGTAGCTGCTGTGGCCGCCGTGGATGAGGAGACCGCCGCTCGGGCTGTCGCGCTCATCCAGGTGGAGTACGTCCCCCTTCCCGCCGTCTTCTCCATCGAAGATGCCCTGCGGCCCGGTGCAGAGCCCATCCATCCCTCGGGCAACCTGCAGCGGGCCGTCGCCCTGGAGTTCGGGGACGTGGCGGCAGGTTTCCAGGCGGCGGCCTTCGTGCGGGAGGACCTGTTCTTCTACGACGGCAGTACCCACCTGCCGCTGGAGGAGCACGCGGTGCTGGCCAGCTACGCGCCTGAGGGGACCCTCACCGTCTGGTCGAGCACGCAGACGCCGCACTACCTGCATCGGATCCTGAGCAGGGTGCTGCAGATGCCTGCGGATCGGATTCGCGTCATCGCCGCGCCCGCGGGAGGGGGGTTCGGAGGGAAGAGCGACATCCTCAACCACGAGCTGGCCGCGGCGGCCCTCTCTCGGGTCACCGGGCGTCCGGTGAAGTGCGTGCTCTCGCGGGAGGAGGTCTTCTACGCCCACCGGGGCCGCCATCCCACCGTGCTCTGGGTTCGCAGCGGGTGGACGGCGGACGGGCTGATCACCGCCCTGCACCTGCGCACCTGGCTGGACGGCGGAGCCTACGGCAGCTACGGCGTCGCCACCACCTACTACAGCGGCGCGCTCACGCCGTTGACCTACCGTATCCCCCACTACCGCTTCGAGGGTATGCGGGTGTTCACCAACAAGCCGGCCTGCGGCCCCAAGCGGGGCCACGGGACCCCGCAGCCGCGCTTCGCCCTGGAGTGCCACATGGACAAGGTTGCCGAGGAGCTGGGTCTGGATCCGGTGGACCTGCGCCGCCGCAACCTCGTGGCGCCCTTCTCCACCACCGTGAACTGGCTGCGCGTGACCAGCTGCGGGCTCGACAGGTGCGTCGACGAGGTGGTCAGCGCCAGCAGCTTCCTGCAGAAGCACCGCCGCCTGCCCCGGGGGCGTGGCGTCGGTCTTGCCCTCAGCGGCTACCTCAGCGGCGCCGGGCTGCCCGTCTACTGGAACGACCTGCCCCACTCCCAGGTGCGCCTGGCCGCGGACCGCTCAGGTCGGGTGGTGCTCTTCAGCGGAGCGGCGGACATCGGCCAGGGGTCCGATGCGGTCCTGGTCTCCACCGCCGCGGAGGTCCTGGGCCTCCAGCCCGAGGAGATCCACCTGGTCGCCGGCGACACCGCACTCACGCCCGTCGACCTGGGGAGCTACAGCAGCCGCGTCACCTTCATGGCCGGCAACGCCACCCTGCAGGCCGCGCAGCGGCTGCGGGCGCTGGTGGCGCGCGGGGCGGCTACCCGCCTGGAAGCCGCAGCGGAGGATCTGGTCTTCGCCGGGGGGCGCGTCTTCGTCCGAGGGTCGCCCGACCGGGGGCTGAGCTGGCCGGAGGCCTGCGCGGCCGCCGAGGCCGCGTGCGGCCCCCTGTCGGCCTCCGGCGCCTATACGCCGCCACGGCTGGCCGGGCCCTACAGGGGCTCCGGCGTCGGTCCCTCTCCGGCCTACAGCTTCTCCGCCTGCGTTGCTCAGGTCGCCGTGGACGAGGCCACGGGGGAGGTGCGGGTGGAGAAGGTCTGGCTGGCCCACGACATCGGGCGCGCGCTCAACCCGCTGCTGGTGCGGGGACAGGTCGAGGGCTCTGTCTACATGGCCGTGGGTGAGGCGTTGCTGGAACGCCAGGACTACCGGGGCGGGGCGCACTGTGGCCCCTCGATGCTGGACTACAAGAGCCCGACCGTGTACGAGATGCCCGAAGTGGAGACACTCCTGGTGGAGTCCGTCGACCCGGAGGGGCCCTTTGGCGCCAAGGAGTGCGGGCAGGGGCCGCTGCTTCCCGTGGTCCCGGCCATCGCCAACGCCATCTACGATGCCGTGGGCGTGCGCGTGGATGAGGTCCCCGTCACCCCCGACATGCTGCTGCGCGCCCTGGACAGGCAGCGCCGGGGGCTGGACGCCCGCGTGGGCCCCACGGTGGCGCCCCCGGCGTCGTTCGGCCCGCTGACCAGAGTTCCCAGGCCGGAGGGGTGGGCCTGAGGTGCTGCGCCTGCCCCCGTTCCGCTACGTGGCCCCGCCAACCCTGGCGGATGTGGTGGCGCTGCTTGAGGCCGCAGGCCCGCAGGCTGCCCTGATGGCCGGCGGCACCGACCTCCTGCCCCGGATGAAGCGGAGGCAGCGGACCCCGGAGGTCCTGGTGGGGCTGCGCCACCTGCGGGAGCTTCAGGCGATCGGCCCGGCAGCGGAGGGGGGCCTGGTCATCGGCGCGGGGTGCACGCTGCACGCGGTGAGCCAGCATCCCGCGGTGCTGGACAGCTACCCGGCGCTGGCACAGGCCGCCGCCCAGGTGGCCACGCCCACCCTGCGCCGCATGGGGACCATCGGCGGCAACCTCTGCATCGACACGCGCTGCTCCTTCTTCGACCTGCCCGCGCACACCCGGATGGCCACGGGCCGCTGCCTGAAGGACGGCGGCGCCGTCTGCCTGGTGGCCCCGCGGAGCCCGCGCTGCTGGGCCGTGGCCTCCTCCGACACCGCGCCGCTCCTCATCGCCCTGGGCGCGCGGGTCCGACTGGTCGGCCCTGAAGGCGAACGGGTGATCCCACTGCGTGATCTGTACCGGAACGACGGTCTGCGTCCCCTGACGCTGCGTCCGACGGAGGTGCTGACCGAGATCCTGCTACCGCCGGCGGGTGGGGTGCGAGCGGTCTACCGTAAGGTGCGCCGGCGCGGGTCTATCGACTTTCCCCTGGCGGGCGTGGCGGTGGCCGTGCGCCGAAACGGCGGGCCTTTAGTGGAAGAGGCGCGCATCGTCATCGGGGCGGTCGGCAGCGCGCCGCTCGTCGCGGAGGCGGCCGCAGCACAGCTGGTGGGGCGGCCGCTCGACGCGGACACGGTCGCCACGGCGGCGGCTGCCGCAGCCCACCCGGCCC
>JBBIIQ010000030.1:0-14287 GCA_037446405.1 Armatimonadota bacterium
GCGATCTCGTCGAGCTCCACCCCGTTCTGCCGCACCATCTCCAGGAGGAGCTCCCGTGTCGCCGAGAGGATGGCCTCGGCCGTGTTCTCTCCGGCCGTGGTGGCACCGCGGATGCCGCGGACGTGCATCAGGGCTCCTCCCGCCGGCTGCGCAGGAGGGCGGCGGCGGCCCGCACGGCCAGGACCATGGATTCAGGTCCGAACCCCTGGATGGTCCCCACACAGACGCCCGCCAGCAGGGAGCGGCGACGGAAGGGCTCCCGGCGGAACGGATTGCTCAGGTGCGCCTCGATCACCGGGAGCGGCACTGCGGCCACCGCATCTCGCAGGGCGACAGAGGTGTGCGTCAGCCCGCCGGGGTTGAGGACCACGGCGTCGAAGGCTCCCGGGGCCGCCTGCAGGCGGTCGATCAGGTCACCCTCGTGGTTCGACTGGAAGACCTCCACCTCGACGCCCTCCGCCGCGGCGACGGCGCACAGGCGGGCCTCCAGGCTGGCAAACGACTCCGTACCGTAGACCTCCGGCTCCCGCGCGCCGAGGAGGTTCAGGTTCGGCCCGAAGATCACGAGGACGCGCGGCACGCCTGCAGCCCCTCCAGCAGCAGCGCCTCCGGCGCGGCCTGGTCCACCAGCCCCACCCCCACATCCTTCAGCAGGGTGAGGCGGATCTCCCCTCGGCGGACCTTCTTGTCCAGGCGCATCGTCTGCAACAGTTCGTCCGCCGGCGGGGCGGCGGGCGGTAGGTGCACGGGCAGCCCCGCCCGCCGCAGGATGGTCTCCTGCCGCCGCACGACGTCCTCCCGCACCAGGCCCAGGCGCAGCGCCACCCAGGCCTCCACCATCATGCCCACGGCGACGGCCTCGCCGTGGGTCACCTCCGGCCAGCGGCGCTCCAGGGCGTGCCCCACCGTGTGACCGTAGTTGAGGATCTGGCGCTCTCCGGCCTCGTAGAGGTCCTGCGACACCACCCGGGCCTTGGCCGCCGCACAGCGGCGGACGCACTCCCCCAGCGCCTCCCGGTCGCCGGCCAACAGCGCTTCCAGGCGGGCCTCGACGAAGGTGAGGATCTCCGCGTCGACGCTCATCCCGTACTTGATCACCTCGGCGAGGCCCGAGCGCAGCTCCCGCGGCGGCAGGGTGCGCAGGACCTCAACGTCGGCCAGGACGGCTCGGGGCAGGTGGAAGACGCCGATCAGGTTCTTCGCCCGGGGGTGGTTCACCGCCGCCTTGCCGCCGATGGCGCTGTCCACCTGAGCCAGCAGCGTCGTCGGCAGGTGGAACAGCGGGACCCCGCGCATGTACACGCCGGCGACGAACCCACCCAGGTCCCCGATCACCCCGCCTCCCAGGGCCACCACCGCGTCGCCGCGGTCCATCCCCGCCTCCGCCATCCGGTCCACGACCCGCGCCGCCGGCGCCAGCGCCTTCGTCCGTTCGCCGGGTGGGACGGTGACGCGCACAGGCTCCACGCCCGCCCCGCGCAGCCGCTGCGCCACCCGCTCGCCGAAGCGCCGCCACAGGCGGGGGTGGGTGAGGACGGTCGCCCGCCGGATGCCCTGCCCCGCCATGAGCCCACCCACGAGGTCCAGCACCCCGGCCCCGATGTAGACCGGATAGCCCCGATGGGCGTGGTCCACGGGCACGCGGGCACACCAGCGGGTGAGCAGGGCTTCCCACAGCGCAGCCGCCAGCTCCTCCGGGGGGCGGGCCGCGTCAAGCACGATGTCAGCCTGCTCGTACAGCGGCGCCCGCGCCGCCAGCAGCGCTCGCAGGCGCGCTACGGGGTCGCCGGCCAGCAGGGGGCGGGCCACCCCGTCCCGGGTGATGCGGTCGAGGAGCACCGCCGGATCAGCCCGCAGGTAGACCAGCACGCCGCCGTTGCGCAGCGCCTCCCGATTGCGCCGGTCGACGAGCACGCCCCCGCCGGTGGCGATCACCGCCGGCCGCGCCCGCAGCGCCTCCCTGACGGCCGCGCGCTCGGCCGCGCGGAATGCCTCCTCGCCCTGCGTGGCGAAGATCTCCGCGATCGCCAGCCCGCTGTGCCGCTCCACCAGGGCGTCGGTGTCCACGAAGGTCCACCCCAGCCTCCCGGCCAGGATCCGGCCCACGCGGGTCTTGCCGGAACCGGGCATGCCCACCAGGATCACGCTGGGCAGCAGGCGCGCCCCCACCGCGGTCACATCTCCCGCAGGCGGCGCAGGTAGGCGTCGTAGGCCAGGCGGATGTCACCCAGCGCGTCGCCGCCGAACTTCTCCAGGAAGGCGTCCGCCAGGACGAAGGCCACCACGGCCTCCCCGATGACCCCCGCGGCGGGAACGGCGCAGACGTCGCTGCGCACCACGGCCGCCTTCACCGGCTCCTTCGTGACCAGGTCCACCGAGCGCAGCGGGGTCCGCAGCGTGGAGAGCGGCTTCATCGCCGCGCGCACCACCAGAGGGCCGCCCGTGGAGGTCCCCCCTTCCGTCCCCCTGGCGCGGTCGCTCTGGCGGTAGAATCCCCGCGGCGGGCTGTAGAAGATCTCGTCGTGCGCTGCCGAGCCAGGCGTGCGCGCTGCGGCAAACCCCAGGCCGATCTCCACCCCCTTGATGGCGTTGATGGACATGAGCGCCGCGGCGATGCGCGCGTCCAGCTTGCGGTCCCAGTGCACGTAGGAGCCCAGCCCAGGGGGCAGGCCCAGCGCCACCACCTCGAACACCCCGCCCAGGGTGTCCCCCCGTGCCGCCGCGGCGTCGATCGCCGCTTTCATCGCCTCCTCCGCCTCCGGGTCGGCGCAGCGCACGGCTGAGGCGGCGGCGCGGGCGGCGATCTCCTCCCAGCGCTCCGGCCGCACACGAATGCCCACCCCTCCGATCTCGGTCACGTGGCTGATGATGGTGATGTCGAAGGCGCCGAGGAGCTTGCGGCAGACGGCGCCGGCGGCCACGCGCGCGGCGGTCTCCCGGGCGCTGCTTCGCTCCAGGACCCGCCGCACCTCACGGAAGCCGTACTTCTGCGCGCCGACCAGGTCTGCATGCCCCGGGCGGGGCCGGGTGAGGTCCGGCTCGTCGCGGCGCCAGTCCCGGTTCTGGATCCACAGGGCGATGGGCGCGCCGGTGGTCTCCCCGCGCATCACGCCCGAAACGATCTCGGCGCGGTCCTCCTCGATCTGCATCCGGCCGCCCCGGCCGTACCCCAGCTGCCGCCGCGCCAGGTCCCTGGCGATGTCCTCTTCGGACAGCGGCAGACCCGCCGGCATCCCCTCCAGGACGGCTACCAGCGCGCGCCCGTGCGACTCCCCCGCCGTCAGCAAACGCAACATCGTCGCCATTATACGGTGCCCCGCACAGGCCAGGCGAGGTGGCGCGCAGAATCTGACGCCTGTGCGACCGCGGGTCGTGGGCCGGATCTTCTACGCGCTGGGCGGATTCGGAGCCGCGCTGCTGCAGCAGACCGTCCTGCTGTGGGTGTTCTTCTTCTATGCCCCGCCTCCCGGACAACCACACCCGGCGCGGGCCACGCCGGCGACGGTGGGCCTGGCCATGGCCGCAGGGCGTGTCGTCGACGCCCTGGCCGACCCCCTGGTGGCGCACTGGAGCGACAGCCTGCGCAGCCGCTGGGGGAGGCGCCGCCCCTTCATCCTGGGCGCCTCGCCGCTGCTGGCCCTCTGCTTCGTCCTCCTCTGGCGACCACCCCACGCCGGCGTCTCCGCGGCCAACGCCGCCTACCTCACCGTCACGCTGGGAGCCTTCTTCTTCCTCTACACCATGGTCCTCAATCCTTACATCGCCCTCCTGCCGGAGGTCACCGCGCGGGGCCGTGGGCGCGTGGCCACCACGTCGTTGCAGGCGGGGTTCAACCTGGCGGGGATTGGCGCCGCCTTCGTCGGGTCTTCCTGGCTCTCCACGCGGTTTGGCTTCCCCACCATGGGTCTCGCTCTGGCGCCGCTGGGCCTGGCCGCTCTGCTGGCCTCCACCCTCGGCCTGCGGGAGCGCATCCCCGCCGCGCCGCCCCGGCCGCTGGGTCCCACCCTGCGCGGGATCTTCAGCGACCGCCGCTTCCGCATCTTCATCCCCGCCATCGCCACCGTATGGTTCGGGTTGAGCATGGTGCAGCTGGCCCTGGCTCTGATCGTCACGGTCCTGATGGAGCTGCCGCAGGCGGCGGTGGCGCCTCTCCTCAGCGTGACCCTGGGCGTGACGGTGGTCTCCCTGCCCTTGACCGCCCGGCTGATCCGGCGCATCGGGGAGCGACGGACGATCCTGGGAGCGATGACGCTGCTGGCCACCGACCTGCCGCTGGCGGCGGCAATCGGACGCTGGCCTCTCCCCCTCAGCCCGGCAGCAGAGGGGATGGTCGTCCTGGCGCTGGCCGGGCCGGCGGTGGGGGCGATGTTCATTCTGCCCAACGCCCTGCTGGCAGAGATCGCCGAGGACCACGGCCGATTGGCGGGAACCCGGGCGGAGGGAATGTTCTTCGCCTTCCAGGGCGTGATCTTCAACGGGACGACGAGCCTGTCTGCGGCTGCGCTCGGCGGCCTCCTCCAGTGGCTCGGCCAGAGCCCGCCGGGTGCCTGGGGCCTGCGGGCCGCCCTGCTCGTCGCCGCCCTCTCCACCGCTGCCGGTGCGCTAATCTTCACGCGCTACCCGCAGAGGTCCGGCGCGGCGGCGCGCCGGACCGGGCCGTCAGCATAGAGGGCGGGACGGGAAGCGCACGCCGTCGTCAGATCTGCTACACGCGCCGCCGGTTGGCCAGGTAGAGGCGGTAGAGACGGCTGACCGTGTGGTGTGTGCGGAAGTTCCGCGACTGCTCGGGCCGCAGACTGCCCGAGAAGGTTGTGGGAATGTGCAGCAGCTCGTGGATCAGCACCCGGTCCTGCTCGGCGCGGGAGAGGCGGTCAAACGCCGGGTGCAGCACCTCCACGACGTAGGCTGCCGGCAGGCCGAGGGCCCGCTGGAAGATCCCCGAGAGTCCCCAGATGCGGGCCAGGGCGTTGGCCCGCGACCCGTAGGTGCGGACGGCGAAGAGCCGCCGCGCGTTCACGTGACGGAAGCCCACCGCCCGGGCAATACGTGCCAGCCGCCGCCGGATATCCGGCGCGGGTTCCCAGCGCAGCGCGGCGGGCCCGGCCCCCGCCGCTCCCCGCCTAGACCGACGCCGCGTCCCGCGCATGGCGCGCCATGGCCGCCATCAGGCGGACCTGGCCCGGGGAGTAGGCCAGGTGCTGCAGCACCTCGTGGATAACGGCGACCTCACACTCCATCCTCGTCTCCTCCGACCAGGGCAATCTCCAGCCTCCGGTTGCTCTTTCCCTTGTTTTCCGTGCGCACCACCCGCAGCAGGCCGATCTCCCGCGTGTTCCGCACGTGCGTGCCGCCGTCCGCCTGCGCGTCGAATCCGGCGATCTCCACCACGCGCACCGTCTCCAGGTGCGACGGCACCAGGTTCTTCGCTGTACGCACCAGGTCGTCCCGAGCGAACTCCTCCCGGCTGACGAAGCGTACCAGGATGTCGCGCCCTTCCCGGATCACGCGGTTGGCCTCCCGCTCGATGGCGGCGACCCGCTCGCGGTTGAGGTCCTCCAGGGCGAAGTCCATCCGCGCCCGGTCGGGGTAGATCTGCCCCCCGGTGACAGCCGCGGCGAAGAGATGGTAGACCACGCCGCTCAAGACATGCACGGCGGAGTGGTGCCGCATCACGGCGTAGCGGTGCGGCCAGTCCAGGACCGCCCGCACCACGCTGCCGGCCGGAGGCGCGGCGCCTGCCACCTCGTGCCAGACCCGCGCGCCGTCGCGGCGGTACCCGGCGACCGCCACCTCGCCGCCGCTCCAGCGAATCCATCCGCGATCCGCCGGCTGCCCGCCGCCCCCCGGGTAGAAGGGCGTCTCCCGCAGGAGGACCGCGCTCCCGGCGGACTCCAGCACCACCGTCTGCACCTCCGCGGCGTAGGCGTCCAGCAGGTAGAGTTGCTCCGTGCCCACCTGGCTCATCGCTTCACCACAGAGTCACACCGTCGCGTTGTCCCCCCGCGCGCTCCTCAGAGGAGCTTCTCCATCACGACCATCCCCTGCGGGCACCACGGGTGCGGCCGTGCGGGCAGCCGCGCCTCGCGCACCGGC
This sequence comes from Armatimonadota bacterium, assembly GCA_037446405.1. GTDB lineage: Bacteria > Sysuimicrobiota > Sysuimicrobiia > Sysuimicrobiales > Humicultoraceae > Humicultor. The sequence goes on from JBBIIQ010000030.1 coordinate 6,094, forward strand.
ACGTCGCCGGCAAGGGCCGGCGCGCGGACCACATCAGCACACCCCGGCAGTCCTGTAGCCTCTTCCAGTTCCCGCACCACCGCCTGAGCCAGGACCCGCAGGCCCACCCGCTCTGCCACCGCTCGCGCCGCGGGGTCGTGCGCGGGAAGTGCGGTGCGCAGCACGCGCGCGCCGTAGTGCCGGGCCAGGGCTTCGCCCTCGGCGATGAGCCGGCGGCCGATGCCCTCGCCCCGCCGATCGCCCCGTACGCGCAGCCCTTCCAGCCACGCCTCTGTAGCGCTCACCAGGGCCAGGTGTACCGCTCCCGCCACGGTGCCCGCGTCCACTCCCAGCACCTGGTGCGCCGGTTCCTCCGCCCACGACTCCCACTCCGCAGGGAGGACCGCCAGGGGCTCGAGCGCGGCCGCCCCGCCGGAGAGAGGCCGTCTCTACACCTGCATCGGGATCGGGGCCTCCGCCCGCGGCGGCGCTTCCCCTGTCGTGCCGGTTACCGCGCCAGGGGCCGCAGGCGACGCAGGTCCCCGGCCAGCACCTGCAGCAGCAACCAGAAGAACACCAGCGCGCTGGCGTGCCGGTAGACATTCCGTCCCGCCGCCGGAACGCCCTTCGCCTCCATTTTCGCCAGCGCCAAGTGCCCGCCGTCAAGCGGCAACAGCGGCAGCAGGTTGGCCAGGCCCACGCTGAGGTTGATCTGTGCGGCGAGATGGCGCAGGGCCAGAGGGTGCGCCGCGCGCAGCAGCATGGCCATTGCGCCCACCACGCCGGAGATCTGCACCGGTGAGGGCGCCGCGCCATCGCGTGCTTCGGCGACGGCGGCCGCCCGCAGCGCAGGGCCCCGCGGCAGGAGCCACAGGCCCAGCAGCACGTTGGCCAGAGGGCCCGCCAGCAGCACCGGCACCCGCCGCTCCGGGGACAGCTCTTCCACGTCGATGGCGGCAAAGCCGCCCACCAGCAGCGGCCGCAGGCTGAAGGTGGTCTCGTGCACCCGGCGGGCCAGCAGCCGCGGCCCGAATCCTACGGCGATCTCCCGGACGTGGCCGCCGACGCGCCAGGCCGCCACGGCGTGCGCCAGCTCGTGCACCAGCACGGTGCCGCAGAGGACGGCCGTCGCCCGCAGCCAGCGCCGCCACATCCGCCCGCTACTCCTCCCGGCTGATGCTGGCCACCGCGGCCAGGCGGTCGCCCTCGGCCAGCCGCTTCACCAGCACGCCCCGGGCGGACCGCCCAAGGACGGGAACGTCGCCCACCGGCGCGCGCAGCACCTCGCCGCGGCTGCTGATGATGAGGATCTCGTCGTCGGCGTTCACCGGGCGCACCGCGGCCACAGGACCGGTCCGCGCCGTGACCTTCAGGTTGATCACGCCTATCCCGCCGCGGTGCTTCAACGGATACTGGGTGAAGCGCGTGCGCTTGCCGAAGCCACGCTCGGTCAACGTCAGCAGCGTCTCTCCCTCCCGCGTGTCCGCCAGCCCCACAACCCCGTCGCCGGCGCGCACGCGGATGCCGCGCACGCCACGCGCCATCCGTCCCGTCTCCCGCACCTGCGCCGCGCGGAAGCGCAGTGCCCGCCCCATCCGGGTGGCCAGCACCACCTCGGCGTCCGCCCGGATGAAGCGCACGCCCACCAGCTCGTCTTCGCCCTCGAAGGTGATGGCGAAGATCCCCGCGCGTTTGGCGTGCAGGAACTCCAGCAAGCCCGTCTTCTTCACGTACCCGTTGCGCGTGGCCATGAAGAGGTAGCCATCCTCCTCGAAGGAGCGCAGGGGAATGATGGCCGTGACGCGCTCGCCCGGCGCCACCGTCAGCAGGTTGACCAGAGCCAGTCCCCGGGCGGCGCGGCCGGCCTCCGGGATCTCGTGGGCCTTGATCCGGTAGACCTTGCCGCGGTTGGTGAAGAAAAGGAGGAAAGCGTGGTTGGTAGTGACCACCAGGTGCTCCACCACGTCTTCCTCCTTGGGGGTGGCCCCCACCACCCCTTTGCCGCCGCGGCGCTGCAGCCGGTAGCTCTCCAGGGGCAGCCGCTTGATGTAGTTGTTCCGCGTCAGCGTGATCACCACGTCGACGTCGGGGATGAGGTCCTCCGCCTCGAAGACCTCGGCCTCCTTGCCGACGATACGCGTGCGCCGTCCGTCGGCGTAGCGCTCCTTGACCTGCTGCAGCTCCTCGCGGATCGCCGCCATAATCAGCCGCGGCCGCGGCGACTCCGCATCCGCCAGCATCTCCCGGTAGCGCGCGATGTCCTTGAGCAGGGCCTTGTACTCCTCCTCCACCTTCTCCCGCTCCAGGGCGGTGAGGCGCTGCAGCCGCAGGTCCAGGATGGCGTTGGCCTGCACCTCACTCAGCTTGAACTGTTGCATCAGCCCGTCGCGGGCCGCCTCCACGTCCTTCGCCCGCCGGATCAGGGCAATGACTTCATCGAGGAACTTCAGCGCCGTCTTCAGTCCTTCCAGCACATGCGCCCGCTCCTCCGCCCGGCGCAGCTCGTGGCGTGTGCGCCGGATGACCACTTCGCGGCGGTGCGCCAGGTAGGCCTCCAGGAGCTGCCGCAGGGTGAGCACCCGTGGCACCCCCTCCTGCAGCGCCAGGAGGATGGCCCCGAAGGTGGTCTGCAGCTGCGTGTGCTTGAACAGCTGGTTGCGCACGATCTGCGGGTTGACATCGCGCCGCAGCTCGATGACCACGCGCAAGCCGTGGCGGTCGGATTCATCCCGCAAGTCCACCACCCCGTTCAGCTTGCGCTGCCGCACCAGGTCGGCCACCCGCTGGATCAGCGCCGCCTTGTTCACCATGAAGGGTAGCTCGCTGACGATGATGTCCTTATTTCAGCCGCGCAGCTCCTCGATCTCCACCTTGGCTCGCACCGTGAGGCTGCCCCGACCGGTGAGATACGCCTGACGGATGCCCTCCCGCCCCAGGATCACACCCCCCGTGGGGAAGTCCGGGCCCTTGACGATCTTCAGCAGCTCCTCCTCGGGCAGGGCGGGATGGTCAATGAGCGCCGTGAGGGCGTCGACCACCTCACCCAGGTTGTGCGGGGGGATGTTGGTGGCCATGCCCACGGCGATGCCGCTGGCCCCGTTCATCAACAGGTTGGGGATGCGCGCCGGCAGCACCACCGGCTCGCGCATGGACTCATCGAAATTGGGGACGAAATCTACCGTCTCCTTGTCGATGTCCGCCAGCATCTCCATGGCCAGGCGGGAGAGGCGGGCCTCCGTGTAGCGCTGCGCCCCTGGCGGGTCTCCGTCGATGCTGCCGAAATTCCCCTGGGGGTCGATGAGCGGATAGCGGAAGGACCACTCCTGGGCCATGCGCACCAGCGCCTCGTAGATGGGCGCGTCCCCGTGGGGATGGTAGCGGCCCATGACGTCGCCGACGATGCGTGCGCTCTTCTTGTAGGGACTCTCCGGGCGCAGACCCAGCTCGGACATCCCGTAGAGGATGCGCCGCTGCACCGGCTTCAACCCGTCGCGCACGTCCGGCAGCGCCCGACTGACGATGACGGACATGGCGTAGTCCAGGTAGGAGGTCCGCATCTCCTCCTCGATGGCGCGGTTGATGATCCGTTCCTCTACGGCCATGGTTTCACCTCGCCCCCCAATACGCGCCGTGGACGCCCGCGGGCGTCCACGGCGGCGGCAGCGACGAGCGACACCATCAAATGTCCAGGTTTCGCACTTCCCGGGCGTACTGCACGATGAACTGCCGCCGCGGCTCCACCTCTTCTCCCATCAGGGTGGAGAAGAGCCGGTCCGCCTCCTCCGCCTCGGAGATCTCCACGCGCTTCAACGTGCGCCGCCGCGGGTCCATGGTCGTTTCCCAGAGCTGCTCCGGGTTCATCTCAGAGAGGCCCTTGTAGCGCTGGATCTCCACCTTCTGCCCCCGCGCCTCAAGCTCGCGCACCACGATCTGCCGCTCCTCGTCGGAATAGGCGTAGCGCCGCTCTTTCCCCGCCTTGATCAGATACAGTGGCGGTTGGGCGATGTACACCTTGCCCCGGTCGATCAGTGGGTGCATGTACCGGTAGAAGAAGGTAAGAAGGAGCGTGCGGATATGCGAGCCGTCCACGTCCGCGTCGGCCATGATGATAATCTTGTCATACCGCCGCCGGTTCAGGTCGAAGTCGTTCCCGATCCCCGTCCCCAGGGCCGTGATGATGGCGCGCAGCTCCTCGTGGTTGAGCATCTTGTCCAGCCGCGCCTTCTCCACGTTAAGGATCTTTCCCTGGATGGGCAGGATGGCCTGAAAGTGCCGGTCCCGCCCCTGCTTGGCCGAGCCGCCGGCGGACTCACCCTCGACGATGAAGAGCTCGGAATGCTCCGGATCCCGCTCCACGCAGTCGGCCAGCTTCCCGGGCAATGTGGAGACATCCAAGGCGTTCTTCCGCCGCACCAGGTCACGGGCCTGCTTGGCCGCCTCCCGGGCCCGCGCCGCCGTGATGGCCTTGTTCAGGATGCGCCGCGCCTCCCCGGGATGGGTCTCCAGGTATTCCTGCAGAGCCTCTGCCACCACCGACTCCACGAGGCCCTTGACCTCGGTGTTGCCCAGCTTGGTCTTGGTCTGCCCCTCGAACTGCGGGTCGCGCAGCTTCAGGCTGAGGACGGCGGTCAGGCCCTCGCGCACGTCCTCGCCGGAGAGCGTGACCTCGCCGTTGCGCATCCCCGCCCGCCGCGCGTAGTCGTTCAGGGTGCGGGTGAGCGCGGCGCGGAAGCCCACCAGGTGCGTTCCCCCCTCGGGCGTGGGGATGGTGTTCACGAAGGTGAGCGTGTGCTCCAGGTAACTGTCGTTGTACTGCACGGCGAACTCGACCTCGGCACCGTCGCGCTCCCGCCGGTCATAAACGGGCTCCTCGTTCAGGCGCGTGCGGTTCTTGTTCAGCACGCGCACCAGCTCCTTGATCCCGCCCGCGTGCTGGAAGGTCTGCCTCCGCCCGCTGCGCTCGTCGACCAGGACAATCTCCAGCCCGGCATTGAGGTAGGCGATATCGTCCAGCCGACGGGCAATGACGTCGGCATTGAACTCGGTGGCCGTCATCACCTGGCGGTCGGGCAGGAACACCACCTTCGTCCCGCTGGGCAGCGGGGCGCCGGGGCAAGAGCGCAGCGCGGTCACGGGCTTGCCACGCTCAAACCGCTGCCGGTAGATCCTGCCCTCGCGGTACACCTCAACCTCCAGCATCTCCGAGAGGGCGTTCACCACCGAGACGCCCACGCCGTGCAGGCCTCCGGAAATCTTGTAGCCGCCGCCGTCGAACTTCCCCCCGGCGTGAAGCGTGGTCAGGACCACCTCCACGGCGGGCTTGCCCACTCTCGGCAAGATCCCCACGGGAATCCCCCGCCCATTGTCCAGGACGCTGGCGCTCCCGTCTCGATGCAGCACGACCTCAATACGGGTGCAAAACCCCGCCAGAGCCTCGTCCACAGCGTTATCCACGACCTCATAGAGGAGGTGGTGCAGTCCATCGGGACCCGTAGACCCGATATACATCGCCGGACGCCGCCGGACACCTTCCAGTCCCTCCAGGACCTGGATGTGCTGCACGTCGTAGGTGGAGGATTCAGCCACGGCCGGCATTCACCACATTTTCCGCTTCTGGAGCGTCATTACAAACACCCGAACGGGGCGTGAGTGACCGTCACGCCCCGCCCCGATCGCAGAAACTACATTTAATCCGCGCCTGGAGAGCCCAGAACAGCCCTTCAGGCAAATTTACTATATCATGCGCCTTCCCCCACTGTCAACGCCGATAAGGTAGATCCCGCGCGTATTTCAGCCGCCCCTGCCCCCCGCTCCTGCGAGGCGTCGCACCAGGCCCTGCGGAGACATCGGAGAGGGGTAAACGCCCCGCGTCGTCACGACGAGCGCCCTGCAACCCCGGAGAATTCCCTCCGGCATCCTGCCGGCATTGGCCTGCTCCAAGAAACGACGGTTCACCTCCACACGCAGCAGCTTGGCGTCCAGGATGGTGACGATGTCAGCGGCCGCAACCACCGTCTCCCTACCCAGATCGAGGTACACGTCTCTCACCGCCTCCGCTTCCCACCCGCACGACTACGCGCACCCGGCGCACCGCGGCCTGCGGTGCGCGGCGCTGCAGCTCCCGCACTATACCCTCCCGCCGCAGACTCACCTCCTGAGCGGCCAGCGCGTGCGCCGCAGCGACCACTAGCACACCCCCGCGCAGCGAGCGCGGCTCCGATGCCGCCGCCAGTCCCGGCCCGACGACCTCCATCCAGGCCGCCTGGACCTCGGCCAGACGCATCGCCGACTCGATACCCAGGCTGTGCGCGGTCTTCCGAAGGATCTCCCGCAGAGCGAGCAGCATCGGGCTACACGTCAGGCCATGCCTCAGTCCACTGTTCCGCGGCCACTTCCCTCCACCACATCGGCGGAACCCGCCGGCTTCGCGTGCTCGCCGGTCGCGCGCACCACCACCACAGGATGCCCGGCCAGACGCACGCGGTCGCCGGGGCGGAGACGCTTGCTGCGCCGAACTTCAACCACCCCGTTGACCTGCACGGCCCCGCGCTGGATCTGCAGTTTCGCCTCCCCACCTGTCCGCGCCAGGCCGCACCACTTAAGAAACGCGGCCAGCTCGATACTTTCTGTCGCGATCGCCACGCTTCGCTCACGCATACACACGCACAGGTGCCAGGACGTAGACGTAATCCTGCTGTCCCACGGGGCGGATGGCGCCGGGGCTGAGCGGCCCGCTGAGCTCGAACGTGATGTCGTCTGTCTCCAGGACGTTGAGGCAATCGATCAGGTAGCGCGCGTTGAAAGCCACCTCCACGGTCTCTCCTTCAGCTTGGACCGGGAGCTTCTCCACGGTCTTCCCTACCTCCGGCGTGTTGGAGGTGATGGTCAGCTCGGACCCACGTGCCGCCAGACGGACCACATTCGCCGAATCCCGGGCCGTGATGGCTGCACGGCGCACGGCGCGGAGAAAGCGCTCTGTCTGCAGCCGCAGCCTCTGCTTGAAGCCCTGGGGGATCACCTGCTCGTAGTTGGGAAACTGCCCCGCGATCAACCTTGAGACCAGCCGCACATCAGACACCGTAAACACCAGGTGGTTCTCCGCAAGGGCTACGGCGACATTCCCTCCGGTTCCCGCGAGCAGTCGGACCAGCTCGTGCATGGTCTTGGCCGGAACGATCACCGCAAGCCTCTGCCGCACAGGCTGGTCCAGGGCGGCGGTGCGCAGCGACAGCCGTCCTCCGTCAGTAGCCACCAAGCGCACCGTTCGATCCTCCGCCACCACGTGCACGCCCGTGAGAAACGGCCGGGTTTCATCCGTAGAGACCGCAAAGACTGTTTGCCGAATCATTCCCCGCAGCAGAGCCGCCTCCAGCAACACCACCTCGCTTACCTCAGGATCAGGAGGGAGGGGAAAGTCCGATGCAGGTAACCCCAAGATCTCAAACACAGTCTCTTCACACTGGATCTCCGCACGCGTCGTGTTGTCTTCCACGCGCAACCGCACCGGCGCCTGCGGCAGACTGCTCACAATCTCCACCAGCAATCGCGCCGGAAGTGTCACAGCTCCGCCTTTCTCCACCGTCGCCCCCGTTACCGTCTGGATACCAAGCTCCAAGTCCGTCGCGGTCAACTTAACTCCATCCTTTGTTGTTTCCAGTAAGATATTCGAGAGGATCGGCATCGTCGTTCGCGTAGAAACCGCACGATTGACGATCTGAACAGCTCTTAAGAGTTCCGCCTGTGGACAAATGATCTGCATGCTATCCCTCTACGATTATTAATTAATATAACATCATCTTAATAGTAATACTTGCTCGTTTCTGTACAACACATGGATCGCCGCGCAAAACGTAGCGATTGGGGATCCCCGGTTTGTGGATAACATGGGAGTGGATTGTGGGGCCGCTTGTTAGCCTGTACGCTGTGATTCTGCCGGTATTGAGCATGTGAATCTTATCCATGGCGAAGCTGGTCGATGATCTGTTTGATCCGCACGGCTAGGTGGGTGTCTTGCTGTAGCGCGTGGCGTACACGATCGCATGCATGCATGACCGTCGTGTGGTCTCGTCCTCCAAATTCGCTGCCGATGTGCGGGAGGGAGGCGTCGGTGAGTTCGCGGGCTAGGTACATGGCTACCTGGCGGGGGAACGCCACGGCTTTTGTCCGCCGCTTGGCGCGCATTTCTTCGACGCGGATGTCGAAGTGTTCGGCGACA
>JBBIIQ010000031.1:0-13861 GCA_037446405.1 Armatimonadota bacterium
GCGCTGGCCCGCGTGCGCGCCGCCGCGGAGGGCGATGGACCGCTGATGGAGCCGGTGCTGGAGGCGGTCCGCGCCTACGCCACCGTCGGCGAGGTCTGCGACGTGCTGCGCGCGGTCTTCGGCGTCTACCACCCGGTGGCGGTGGTGTGAGCCTCGCGGTCGAGGCCCTGGTCGCCCAGGTGCTGGCCGGGTCCCATCAGGCGGCGGCGCGGCTCATCTCCCTGGTCGAAGACGGCGAGCCCGCGGGCCGGGAAGCCCTCCGCGCCCTCCTCCCCCACGCCGGCCGGGCCTATGCGGTGGGCGTCACCGGCCCGCCGGGGGCCGGCAAGTCCACTCTGGTCGACGCCCTGACTGCGATCCTGCGCGCAGAAGGCGACCGGGTGGGGATCATCGCCGTCGACCCGACAAGCCCCTTCAGCGGCGGCGCGCTCCTGGCAGACCGCGTGCGGATGCAGGCGCACGCCACCGACCCCGGGGTCTTTGTCCGCAGCATGGCCACGCGCGGCCACCTGGGAGGGCTGGCCCCGGCCACGGGGGATGTGGTGCGCATCTTGGATGCCCTGGGATGCGGCACCATCCTCATCGAGACGGTGGGCGCGGGGCAGGGGGAGGTAGATGTGGTCAGCGCCGCGGACACGGTCGCCGTCGTCACCATCCCCGGCCTGGGCGACGCCGTGCAGATGCTCAAGGCCGGGATCATGGAGATCGGCGACCTCTTCGTGGTCAACAAGGCCGACCGCCCGGATACGGAGCGGACCGTCACCGAGATCGGCGCCATGCTCAGGCTGGCGCCCCCGGGGGGGTGGCAGCCGCCGGTGCTGAAGACCGTGGCCCTGCGGGGCGAGGGGGTGGGGGAGGTCCTGGCGGCGATCCGCGCCCACCGCGCCTACCTGGAAGGGAGAGGCCTGCTCGCCGTTCGCCGGCGCGAGCGGAGGAGGGCGGAGATCCTGCGGGCGCTGCAGACCCGGATCACCGAGGAGGTGGTGGCGCGGGCCCGCGCGGACGGCACGCTGGAGGCCCTGGTCGAGGCGGTGGCGGAGGGGCGGCTCGACCCCCACACTGCTGCGGGACGCCTGCTCCGCGGGACCTGACGCCGGGCTATCTTGGGTGATCCCGGGTCCTTCGGCCGGAGGCGGCGTGGGAGCGCGTGCGGCCGCGCGCGAACGACTGCTCGCTTCAGATAAGGAGCGCGACCGAGAGCGGCTTGCCAGGCGGCCCCAGATCTGCTATAGTCAGCCGTAGCGAGCCCTGGGGTGCAACGGTAGCCTCAGGGTTCGATGTTTCAACCAGGCAGCTCTCTGGAGGTGGTGGCATGAGGGGTGGCATGCCCTCGCCCCCGCACGGCTCCCCGGTGTCCGTCCTCGCCCTGCCAGCTCCCGGCCGCCGCAGTTCCTCCGTCTGGCTCTCCCCCCTTCTGGTCGGGCTGACCGTCGCCCTGGCCGGGGCGGCGACCGGGTATTCCGCTGCCCAGCTGCGCCAGCCCGGAGTCCCGGGTCCGGCCAGACGCCACCCGCAGGTCCGCGCCGTCTCAGTCCCTGCCCCCACCGGGCCGGCCGCCGCCAGCGCGGACATCTTCTCCACGGCGCGGCTGCACCGGGCCAGACCGGCTGCGGATCCCCTGGCCTGGCTGGTCGACGACCCCATCGTGGGGCCGGCGGCCGTCAGACTGAAGCGGGCCATCCCGCTGACGGTCCTCGCCGACGGGAAGGTCTACCGCCTCAAGAGCGCCTCCCGCACTCCGGGTGAGGTACTGGCCGACCTGCAGATCCGCCTGGGGCCGGCCGACCGCGTCTTCCCCGCTGGCGGGGGACCGCTCTGGCCGGGGGCGACCGTGCGGGTCGTGCGCATCCGCAAGGCTGCAGCGGCGAAGCACGTGCCCCTCCCCGTCCCGGTGGTCTACCGGCCCGATCCGACCCTGCCGCGGGGCCGGGTCGTCGTCATCCCGGGACGTGCCGGGGTCAAGGTGCAGCGCTTCCTCCAGACCTTCGCCGACGGGAAGCTGGTTTCGCAGTCCTTTCTCGGCCAGGAGGTGATCCGCCCCAGCGCGCCGCGGGTGGTGCGCACCGGCACCAGGGTCCTGGTCGCCTCGCGCGGGGCCTTCGCCGGGTATGAGTACCTGGACATGGTGGCCACCGCCTATGCCCCCTGGTGCTGCCGCGGGGTGGACCACGTCACCGCCACCGGCCGGCGCGCCGGGTACGGCGTCGTCGCCGTGGACCCGCGGGTCATCCCCCTGGGTAGCCGGCTCTACGTCGAAGGCTACGGGTACGCCATCGCCGGGGACGTGGGCAGCGCCATCAAGGGGCTGCGCATCGACCTGGGTATGGATACGACGCGCCTGGCCAGGCAGTTCGGCCGCCGTTCCGTGCGCGTCTACATCATCGAGAAGGCCCCACCGAAGCGTCCCGCGAACTCCACGGCGTGACATTTCCGCTGGCCGACCCGGGGGAGCTGGCCACCCCCGCGGGGACCGCCCGCGTCCTGCGCGCCTTTGCCATCCGCCCGCGCAGGCGCTTGGGGCAGCACTTCCTCGTCAGCCGCCGCGTGCTGCATCGCCTGCTGGCGGAGGCCGACCTCCGCTCCGGCGAGCTGGCCCTGGAGGTGGGCGCCGGCCTGGGCACGCTCACCGTGGCCCTGGCCGCCACGGGGGCGGCGGTGGTGGCCGTGGAGGTGGACGGGCGGCTGATCCCTGTGCTGCGCGCCGCCACCGCCGGATTCCCCCGGGTGCGCATCGTGCACGGTGACATCATGGCCCTGGACCCGGTGACGCTCACCCTGGGGCAGCCCGCCGTGAAGCTGGTGGCCAACCTGCCCTACCAGATTGCCTCCCCGCTGCTGGTGCGCTGCCTGGAGATGCTGCCCGCGCTGACCCGCGCGGTGGTCACCGTGCAGGCGGAGGTGGCGGAGCGCATCCAGGCCCAGCCGGGGAGCGCGGCCTACGGGGCCCTCTCGGTGGCGGTGCAGTTTCGTGCCGAGGCCCGCAGGGTGCTGCGCGTGCCCCCCGGCGCCTTCGTTCCTCCGCCGCAGGTGCACTCGGCGGTGCTGCGGCTGGACGTCCTCCCCTCGCCGCGGGTGCGTGTGCGCGACGAGGCCCTCTTCTTCGCCGTGGTGCGCGCGGCCTTCGGCCAGCGGCGCAAGATGCTGCGCCGCGCCCTGGCGGCGGCCTGGCCCAGCGCGGCACAGCGCCTGCCCGCCGCCTGCGCGCACGCGGGGATCGATCCGCGGCGGCGGGGGGAGACGCTCACCCTGGCGGACTTCGCCGCCCTGGCCGAGGCCCTGGCCGAGGTCCTGCGCCATAATGGAGAGGGACCGGGAAGCGGCTTTCCTCCCCCAGGAGGTCGGTGATGGCCCTCGACCTGGACACCTTCTTCTCCGCCAGCGCGCGGAGCATGCGTCGCTCACTCATCCGCGAGCTGCTCAAGCTGACCGCCCGCGGCGGGATCATCTCCTTCGCCGGAGGATTCCCCGACCCCGCCACCTTTCCCGTGGCCGAGCTCCAGGAGGTGACGCGCGACATCCTCGCAGACCAGGCGCGCCGCGCCCTGCAGTACAGCACTACCGAGGGCGATGCGCGGCTGCGCGACGAGCTGGCCCGCTGGATGGCCAAGGACGGGATCACCGCCAACCGCGACCAGATCCTGATCACCAGCGGCTCGCAGCAGGGCCTGGACCTGGTGGGCAGGATTTTCCTCGACCCGGGCGACGTGGTGGTCGTGGAGCTGCCCTCGTACATGGCGGCGCTGCAGGTCTTCCGCGCCTGCCGGGCGGAGATGGTGGGCGTCCCCCAGGACGAGGAGGGGATGCAGGTCGACCGGCTGGCCGAGGTCCTGGCCGGCCTGGCGCGGCGGGGCCGCCGCCCCAAGTTCATCTACGTCGTCCCCGACTTCCAGAACCCCTCCGGGATCACCTGGACCGAGGAGCGCCGCCGCGGGCTGCTGCAGTTGGCGGCACAGTACGACACCCTGGTGGTGGAGGACAACCCCTACCGGGAGATCCGCTTCGAGGGCACGGCTCCGCCGCCGATCCAGGCGCTGGACGGCGGGGCCCGGACGATCTACCTTTCCACCTTCAGCAAGACGCTGTGCCCCGGGCTGCGCATCGGCTGGATGGTGGCCCGGGAGGAGGTCATGGCCCAGCTGGTCACGGCCAAGCAGGGGATGGATCTGTGCAGCCCGGCCTTCACGCAGGCCATCGCTGCGGAGATGCTGCGGCGAGACGTCCTCTACCGCCGCCTGCCGGCGGTCACCGCGGTCTACCGGCGCAAGCGCGACGCCATGCTGCGCGCGCTGCAGCGGGAGATGCCGCCGGGGGTGAGCTGGACCCGTCCGCAGGGCGGGCTCTTCCTCTGGGTGCGCCTGCCCGCAGGGATGGACACCGAAGTCCTGCTGCCGGAGGCGGTGGAGCGGGAGCAGGTGGCCTACGTGGTTGGCTCCGGATTCCACGCCGACGGCGGCGGGCAGGAGGCCATGCGCCTGAACTTCTCCTATCCGTCGGAGGAGGAGATCGACGAGGGCATCCGCCGGCTGGCGCGGCTGGTGCAGCGGCACCTGCCGTTGTCCACATCATCCACAACACCGCGAACGACAGTTTCGGATTGACGCAGCGCGCGCGGCGGTGCTAGGGTGACCGTGTCGGCGGTGCGTGCTCGGCAAGGTGGGAGGAGGTACTCCTCCGGGAGCAACCCGGCCTAACTTCCGAGCCCGGCCGCCGACGCTTTTCCCCGCGGGAAACGCGGCGCCGTGCGCCGCCGCTACGGCCAGGTGGGGCGCGGCAGGGTCGAAGAGATCGCGGCGAAGTCCCGAGCCAGCAGCACCGTGATGTCCACGTCTGCTGCCTGCACCTGGCGGAGGATCTGCGGCTTCCCCAGGAACTCGGCGAGCAGGCGGGTGACGGCGTCCTTCCCCGCACGGTCAATGATCACGGTGGTGGCCGCCGTCTCCCTGGCCGTGCCGATGCGGACGATGCGGAAGCCCAGCCGTTCCAGCCGGCCGGCGGTGCGGCGGGCCAGCCCGGGGACGCCGCTGGCATTGAGCAGCTCGATGGTGGTTGTGGCCAGCACCTGCGGGGAGATGCCGTGGAAGTAGTCCAGCACCAGGGGGCGGGCCCGCGGCCAGTCCGGTTCCCAGAAGTTCGGAGCGAATGTCCCCGGCAGCGTGGCCGTGCGGATGTCCGCCTCCTCCAGGCGCAGGGCGACCATCCCCAGCGACATCATCTCCGGCAGGGTGAGGTTGGTCTGGGTGTTGTCGGTGAACGCCCGGATGAGCTGGGGGGCGCGCACCAGCATCGCCGGGTTCTTCAGCTTGCGGAAGATAGCCATGAGGATCTTCTGCTGCCGCTCCACCCGGCCGATGTCCCCCAGGGCGTCGTGCCGGAAGCGGATGTAGCCCTCCGCCTGCGCGCCGTCCAGCACCTGCCGCCCCTTCTTCAGGTTGATGCGCAGACCCGCCCAGGTGTCCGTGTAGCGCATGTCCTTCTCCACGTCCACCTCCACGCCCCCGATGGCGTCCACGAGCCTGGCGAAGGAGGCGGGGCCCAGCTTGATGTAGTAGTCGACCCGCACCCCCAGCAGGTCTTCCACGGCGCGGATGGTCAGTCCCGGACCGCCGAAGGCGTAGGCGGCGTTGATCTTGCTCACCCCCACCCCGGGGATCGCCGCCCGCGTGTCGCGCGGGATAGAGAGGGCGTTGATCTTCTCGTGCTCCGGGTCGACCGAGACCAGCAGGAGGGAGTCCGCCCGGGCCACGGGGAGGATCTGGCGGCGCGGACCGATGGTGACGTCGGTGCCGATGACCAGGATGTTCACCCGCCGGGTGAGGCGCAGCGGCCAGGAGAACGACTGCTCGTCCCGCGGTCGGTCGACCACGCGGCCGCCGGTGAACGTCTCGGCCTGTCGGGCGACGGCCAGGTACGCCCCCAGGGTGAAGCCGAAGAGAGCGACGACCAAGGCAGGCAGGGCGAGACGGACGCTCCATCCCCAGTCACGGCGGGGAGGAAGCGGTGGAACGGAGACGACCGGCTCGTCTGCCATCGGACGTCGAGAACACACCTATCGTACGGGCTCGCAGGGGAAAGTCAACACGACGCCCAACAGTAATAGTACCCTTGACCGGCCGGAAGCGACATCGAGATGGAGGAGCGGGAAGGCGAGGGGAGGGGGGCGGTTGCTGAAGGAGCTGCACCTGAACGCCTACGCCAAGGTGAACCTGGCTCTGGACGTGTTGGGACCCCGCGAAGACGGCTTTCACGAGATCGAGACGGTGCTGCACACCGTCGAGCTGCACGACGCCATCACCCTGCGCGAGCGGGAGGACGGCATCACCGTCCGCACCGACGACCCCGCCCGGCCGGACGACGCCCGGAACCTGGGGGGGCGCGCGGCGCAGGTGCTGCGGGAGGCCTTTCAGGTGGCCCGCGGGGTTGACATCGAGATCAAGAAGGGCATCCCGGTGGGCTCGGGGCTGGGCGGGGGGAGCTCGGACGCCGCCATCACCCTGCTGGGGCTCGTGCAGATGTGGAAGCTTCGGCTGAACGGGCGCGGGCTGCTGTCCCTGGCCGCCGCCCTGGGTTCGGACGTCCCTTTCTTCCTGGAAGGGGGAGCGGCCGTCGCCCGCGGCCGCGGCGAGAAGGTGACCTGGCTGCCGCCGCTGCCAACCACGTGGGTGGTGCTGGCGCGTCCGCGGGTGGCGGTGTCCACCGCCTGGGCCTACCAGGCGCTGGCCCTGTCGCGTGTGCGCCGCCGGCCCGACGTCGCCGCCCTGGTGGCCGCCGTGCGCCGCGAGGATGTGGCCGCCGTGGGCCGGCTGATGGGGAACGTCTTCGAGGACCTGCTGGTGCAGCACCACCCGGTGGTGGGCGAGCTGAAACAGCGGATCCTGGCGGGGGAGGCCTATGGAGCGGCGCTCTCTGGCACGGGGCCCACTGTCTTCGGGCTGATGGCCAATGAGGCTGCGGCCCGCAAGACGGCGGACGACCTGCGCGCCCTGCCGGACGTCGACGTCCTGGTGAGCCGCACCTTCGCCGAGGAGCGGTGATCGACGCCCTCCTGCTCGCCGGTGGGGGCACAGCCGCCGCAGGGAACAAGGCCTTCCTGGATGGTGCGGGCCGTCCCCTGGTCTGGTACGTGGCGCGGGCGCTGGCCGAGGCTCCCTCGGTGGGTCGGATCGTGGCGGTCGGCCCGCCAGACGATCTGCGCCGGGCCTGCGGCGACCTCCTCGCCGTCGTCGTCTCCGAGACCGGCGGTTCTGTGGTGGAGAACCTGCTGGCCGCGCTGGCGGCACTGCCGCCCGCGCCCCGCGTCCTGGCTGCGGCCGCCGACATCCCCCTGCTCACCGCCGCGGTGGTGGAGGAGTTTGTCTCGGCCTGCGCGAAGGAGGAGGCCGACTTCTACTATCCCATCGTCCCGCAAACCGTCGTCCAGGACCGGTACCCGGAGGCCCGCAAGACCTTCGTCCGGGTGCTGGATGGGTCGTTCACCGGCGGCAGCATGTTCGTCTTCAACCCGGGCGTGGTCCCGCGGGTGCGCGAGCTGCTGGAGAAGATGGTGCGAGCCCGGAAGAAACCGTGGGTCATGGCCGGCATCATCGGCTGGTCCACGGCGATGAAGCTGGCCTCCGGCCGCCTGGCCGTCAGGGAGGTGGAGGCCAGGCTCGGCGAGGTTACCGGACTGCTGCTGCGGGCGGTGGTGCTGCGGCGGCCGCTGGCCCTGGACGCCGACCTGGAGCACCCGGAGAACCTGGCGCTGATCCGGAGGGAGCTGCAGGAGTCTTCGGGGCGGTAGGCCGAACGGCCTCGTTCCGGATCCATCCCACCGGCCGGGCTCCCGGGAGCGGGAGTCCAGGCGGGAGAAAGGCGGGCCGGGCGTGCGGGAGACACTGGACCCGCGGCGGGTGCCGCGGGCTGCAGCGGAGGAGGAGCGGGCGGCGCCGGGCGGGCGGCCGCGCCGGGCCAGGCTGCGGCGGGGGGAGCGGATGGTGGTGATGGCGCACCACCTGCTCTCCCACCCCTACCAGCTCTTTCCCCTGGCCACCTTCATGGAGCTGCTGGGCGCGGCGAAGTCCACCATCAGCGAGGACCTGGGCTTCCTCCGCCAGACCTTCGACCGCTTCCGCCTGGGCCGGGTGGAGACGCTGGCCGGCGCGGCCGGCGGGGTGCGTTACCTGCCGCAGATGCACCGCGAGCAGATCCGCGCCCTGGTCGAGGACCTCTGCCGCCGTCTGCGCGACCCCGCCCGGGTGCTGCCCGGGGGGTTCCTGCACGTCACCGACCTGATCAGCAGCCCGCAGTTCGCCACCCCCATCGGCCAGGCGTTCGCCACGCTGCTGGGAGGCGTGCGTCCAGACGTGGTCCTGACTATGGAGGTGAAGGGCATCCCGCTGGCGCTGGAGACCGCCCGCGCCTTCAACGTCCCCCTGGTGACCATCCGCCGCGGCGGCCGGGTGACGGAGGGGCCCGCGGTGACGGTGAACTACGTCTCGGGCTCCTCGCGCCTGGTGGGGCAGATGACGCTGCCTCTGCGGGCCATCCCCCCTGGTGCCCGAGCGGTCTTCATCGACGACTTCCTCCGTGGCGGGGGGACGGCGCGCGGCGTGGTGGACCTGATGAAGGAGTTCCGCGCCGAACTCATCGGGATCGGGGTGCTGGTGGAGACCGCCGTGCCCCGGGAGAAGATGGCGCAGCGCTACCTCTCGCTCATCGTCTACGAGGGGGCCAGCGAGGACGGGGAGGTCCTGGTGTACCCCAGCAAGTTCGTCTGAAGCCGGGCGCGCCCGGCGGGATTCTGGATGGCTTCGGGGCCGTCTGCGGACCGGCCGGGGTGGGTACATAGCCTGCGGGGGGAAGCGGGGCTGGATGACGCTTGAGGACATCAGGCAGGCGCTAGGGTACTTCGCGCCCGGGGTCTGCAAGCTGAACCCGGGCGCGCCGCCGAATCAGATCACGCGGGCGGAGACGCTCCTGGGCGTGGTCTTCCCTCCCACCTTCCGCCGGCTCCTCGGCGCCTTCAACGGTGGGGTGGTAGTGCACGAGCCGCTCCTCGGGGTGCCCCCGGTGGCTACCGCGCTGGACCTGGTGCGGGAGACACGCCAGGCCCGCACCTACTGGGGCGCGCTGGGGTGGTCGCAGGAGTTCGTCGAGGTGGGGGCGGACGGCGCGGGCAATCCCTTCGTCCTCCTGCTGGACCGGCGGGACGAGCGGGACGAGTCCCCGGTGGGGATCTTCGACGCCGGCGCCATGCAGGTCACCGAGATCGTCGCCTCCGACTACCTGCACTTCGTCTGGTTCCTCGTGCAGGACGTGAAGTGGTACCACGGTCCCGACGGCCGGCCGCTGGCCCGGGACCCGGTGGTCTGGACCAGGCACCAGGTGACGGTGCGCCCCGCCGCCCTCTCCCCCTGGCGGTTCAACGAGGCCTGGATGATGGCCAACGACCCCGGGCTGGCCCGCTGGCGCTAGCGCCCCGCGGTTTCCGGGGCGGGCCGCGCCCGTGCCGCGGCGCCCAGCGTAGCCAGGAGGAAGAGGAGGAAGACCGCGCTGCTGCTGAGGAACGGGGCGCGGATGTCCACAGCGTAGATCATCCCCGCCCACAGCGGCCCCACCGTGCGTCCCAGGCTGTCGAAGGCCGTCTGCACGCCCATGGCCAGGCCGAGCCCCTGCTCCGCCCGCTTGGACAGCAGCGAGGTGATCGCGGGCCGGATCAGCGCCAGCCCGATCCCGATGAGCACGACACAGGCGATGACCACCGGGGCGGCGGCGCTGGCTGCCGTCAGCGCGAACCCGGCCGCGCCCAGCACCAGTCCCGTGCAGGTGACGGCCACCTCGCCCCAGCGCTGGATCAGCGGCCCCACCAGCCCGAACTGGAGGACGACGCCCGCCACCCCCAGCAGGGTGAAGGCTAGGCCCACCTGCGCCGGGCTGCCCCCGAGGCGGTCGATGAAGTAGTAGCCGAGCATGCTGAACATGGCCGAGCCGCCGAAGGTGGCCCCGAAGGCCAGCCAGAAGAGGATGCTGTAGGGGCTGCGCACCGCCGCCCACACGCCACGCCACAGCGGCTGGCGCGCCCTGGGCGTCCGCGGCCGTGGTTCGCGCAGCAGCAGCAGGCCCACGGGCGCGGCGGCGATACCCAGCGCTCCGGCCACGACAAAGGGCACGGCCAGGCCCAGCGGCGCCAGCGCCCCGCCAATGGCCGGCCCGAACATGAACCCCAGCGAGAAGACACCGCCCATGGCCCCCATCGCCGCTCCCCGCCTCTCCGGCTCCGTGAGGTCGGCGACCATGGCCTGGGAGGTGGGCAGGGCCGCGCTGGAGAGCAGGCCCCCGGCCAGGCGTGCCAGGAGCAGCGCCAGGTACGAGCGGGCCAGGGCCATGAGGAAGAAGGTCAGCCCGAAGCCGAGGACGCCCACCAGGAGCACGGGCTTGCGCCCCACGCGGTCGGAGATCTCACCCCACAGCGGTGCGGTGAGGAACTGCGCCGCCGCCCACACCGTGACCAGCAGGCCCATCTGCACCGGGCTGGCGTCGACGCGGCGGGCCAGAAACGGCAGCGTGGGGATGACGATGCCGAACCCGACCATCATGATGAACAGGGTCAGCAGGAGCAGCAGGATCTGGACGGAGGGACGATGCATACTCGGGATCCGGCGCCTTCTCCTTCGGCGCGCAGGGCGCCTGCTTCCTTCTCCGCGCGCCGCAGCCGCTCCCTCCGCCCCTCCGCGCTGCGCCCGATGGCGCAGGGCACGCCGACCATCTACAATGCGGGAGGTTCTCTGCCCCAGGTGAATCCGTCGCGCCCCGCCAGGAGACGTCCGGCGGGTGCCACATCCGGAGGTTGCACATGAAGGCGCTGGCCACGAAGAGTTGTCTGCTCCTCGCCCTGGTCGTGCTCGCGTCCTCCCCCACGGTGTCGGCGCAGACGGCGCCGCCGGAGGCGCGGCCCATCACCCTGAGCCAGGGCCTGCTCACCGCGCTGCAGAACAACCTGGCGTTGCGGGTCGCCTTCTTCGAGGTGCAGGTCACGCGAGCGCAGCTGGCGCAGGCGCTGGCGGCGAAGAGCGGCGCCCTGAACGGCACCCTGGGCTATACGCGGACGAGTGAGCGGGCCACCAGCTTCGTCATCCCGGCCAACGCCTTCGGGCCGGGGCTGCCTCCTGCGGAGACGACCATCACCTTTCCGGTCTCCCCCGACGTCTACGTCGTCAACCTGGGCTACCAGTACCCCCTCTACAGCGGCGGACGGCTGGAGGCGCAGATCGCCCTGGCCCGGGCGGGGGTGAAGGGAGCGGAGGCGGCGCTGGAGCGGACCAAGCAGGAGGTCGCTCTGCAGACCAAGCTCGCCTACTTCCAGGTGCTGGTGGCGCAGGCCGGGCTGCAGGTGGCGCAGCAGAACGTGGCGCAGGCGGAGGAGACCCTGCGCATCGCCCAGGCCCGCGTGCGCGCGGGGACCTCGCCCCGCTTCGACGAGACCCAGGCGGAGGTCAACCTGGCCAACGCCCGCCAGGGGCTGGTCCGTGCCCGCAACGGGGTCGCCGTGGCCACGCAGGGGCTGGCCGCGGTGCTGGCCCTGCCGCTGGACGTGCCTCTGCGGCCGCAGGAAACCATGGAGGTGGTTCCGGTGACGGCCGCGCTGGCCGACCTGGTGGCCCGCGGCCTGCGGGAGCGGCCGGAGCTGGCCGAGCACCAGGCGAGGGTGGAGGCGGCGGAGGCGGCGCTGGCGCTGGCGCGGGCCGGAGGGCGGCCGGTGGTGGGATTGAGCGGAGGGCTCTCCCTGGACGGGATCGGCACTGGCGCCGTGGCCCTGGGGTGGAGCATCGGTCTGGCCGCCACGTTACCCCTCTTCGACGGGGGCGTCACCGCGGCGAAGATTCGGGAGGCTGAGCTGCGACTGGAACAGCTCAAGGTAGTGCAGGCACAGCTTCGCCAGTCCATCGAGCTGCAGGTGCGGCAGGGGGTCCTCAACCTGGGAGCGGCGGCGGAGGAGGTGGCCACGGCGGGGGCGGCCATCGAGCAGGCGCGCGAGGCGCTGCGCATCGCCCAGGTCCGCTTCCGCGAGGGGGTGGGCACCAACCTGGAGGTGATCTCGGCCCAGGCCGCCCTGGCCCAGGCCGAGGGCGCGCGGGTGCAGGCGCTCTTCTCCTACAACACCGCCCGCGCCCCGCTGGAGCGGGCGGTGGGCGGGCCGGTGCAGTAGCCGGCGTGGGCATCGGCTATGGTGAGGAGTTGGCGGCACAGGCCGGTGGGGAGGGAGACCCCATGAAGACACCACTGTGGGTGCCTTCCGGTGCGGTGAAGCGCCGGGCGAACATCACCAGGTTCATCGACCTGGTCAACAGGCGACACGGCCTGGAGATCCAGTCGTACCCCGAGCTTTACACCTGGTCCGTTGAGCGCATCCCGGATTTCTGGGCCGCCATGTGGGACTTTGGCGGGATCATCGCCTCCCGCGGGTACCACCAGGTGGTGGATGACCTCACCAGGTTCCCCGGGGCCAGGTGGTTCGACGGTGCCCGGCTGAACTTCGCGGAGAACCTCCTCAGGTACCGCGACGATCACCCGGCCTTCATCTTCAGGGGAGAGACGCGGGCATCGGCGCAGCTGACCTACGCCGGGCTCTACGACGCCGTGACCCGCCTGGCGGCATCCCTGCGCGAGCTGGGGATTCGCCCCGGCGACCGGGTGGCCGCCTACATGCCCAACCTCATCGAGACGGCCGTGGCCATGCTGGCGGCCACCAGCCTGGGGGCCACGTGGGCGTCCTGCGCCACCGACCTGGGGCCGCAGGCGGCGCTGGACCGCCTGGGCCAGGTGCACCCCAGAGTGCTCTTCACCTCCGACGGCTACTACTACAAGGGCACCCTCTTCGACACCCGCGGCAACGCGGCTGAGGTCGCCCGGGGCATCCCCTCCCTGGAGCGGGTGGTCGTCGTGCCCTACGCCACAGCGAAGCCCGACATCAGCATCATCCCCAAGGCCGTGCTCTACGAGGACTTCCTGGCGCGGGGGGAGGGTCCAGAGATCGAGTTCGCGCACCTGCCGTTCGACCATCCCGGCTTCATCATGTTCTCCTCCGGGACCACCGGTAAGCCCAAGTGCATGGTGCAGGGGGCCGGCGGCGTCCTGCTCAACCACCTGAAGGAGCTCCTCCTGCACACCGACCTGAAGCGGGAAGACCGTATTCTCTACATCACCACCTGTAGCTGGATGATGTGGAACTGGCTGCTCAGCAGCCTGGCCGCGGGCGCCACGGTGGTCCTCTACGACGGCCATCCCGCCTACCCCGATCCCGGCGCCATGTGGAAGCTGGTGCAGGACGAGCGCATTACCATCTTTGGCACCAGCGCCACCTACATCAATTCCCTCAAGCGGGAGGGCGTCAGGCCCGGCCGGGAGTACGACCTCTCCGCGCTGCGGGAGATCTCCCAGACCGGCTCCGCCCTCTCCGCCGAGGGCTTCGAGTACGTCTACCGGGAGATCAAGGCAGACCTCCACTTCAACTCCATCTCGGGCGGGACCGACATCAACGGCTGCTTTGCCGCCGGGAGCCCCATTCAGCCCGTCTACGCCGGCGAGCTGCAGGGCCCGGCCCTGGCCATGAAGGTCAAGGCCTACGACGAACACGGCCAGGCGGTGTGGGATCGGCAGGGTGAGCTGGTGTGCGAGGCCCCCTCCCCCTCCATGCCCCTGTACTTCTGGAACGACCCGGATGGGGAGAAGTACCGCAACGCCTACTTCACCTTCTTCCCCCAGAAGAACGTCTGGCGGCACGGTGACTTCATCGTCATGCACAGCGACACGGGGGGCATCACCTTCTACGGCCGCTCTGAAGCCACCCTGAAGCCCGCGGGGGTGCGCATCGGCACAGCGGAGATAT
>JBBIIQ010000031.1:13871-14284 GCA_037446405.1 Armatimonadota bacterium
GAGAGCCTGGAGGAGGTGGCGGACAGCCTGGCCGTGGGGCAGGACTGGCGCGGCGACCAGCGCATCCTCCTGTTCGTGAAGCTGGCCCCGGGGTACGCCCTGACGGAGGAGCTGAAGGCCAGGATCAAGACCGCGCTGCGCACCCGGGCCTCGCCGCGGCACGTCCCGGCGGTGATCCTGGAGGCCCCGGAGGTCCCCTACACCTTCAACATGAAGAAGGTGGAGAGCGCTGTTGCCAACATCATCAACGGGAGGCCTGTGGTCAACCGGGACGCCCTGGTCAACCCCCAGGCCCTGGACTACTTCGAGCGCATCCTCCCCGACCTGCAACGCGACACCTTCGACACCTGACGGTAGTGTCAAGTCATTCATGCCGGTTTCGGCACCACCGCGGCATGAAAATGCCTGGCCTT
>JBBIIQ010000032.1:0-14277 GCA_037446405.1 Armatimonadota bacterium
CCAGACCCAAGTATAAGCCCTGCCCACCCGCCCGAAAGCCTCAGTCTGCGGCGGTCCGGGGGCCTCCACGGCGGGCCAGGAAGCCGCGGGGGTCAGAGGTGGAAGACGCGGCGGGCGTTGTCGCCCAGGATGCGGGCGCGGTCGGCCGCAGTGATCCCCAGCCGGTCCAGGACCTCCACCTGCTCCCGCAGGATGTGGTGCCGGTAGCCCCCCCAGACCGTGGAGTCGGTGCCGAAGAGCACCCGCTCCGGCCCGAATGCCCGCAGCGCGTCGCGGAAGACCTGCTCCAGCGAGGGCTCGCCGGGAGAGTAGTGGCGCCAGTTGTTGGTGCCGGAGGTGTCCACGCAGACGTTGTCGGTGTGGTAGGCGAGAAAGAGCGTCTCTCGGAAGAACCCCGCGCCGAAGTGGGCGATGACGAAGGTCACCTCGGGGAACTCCTTGACCACCGCCGAGAGAGGCAGCGGGCTGGCGTAGGAGAGGTCGTAGAAGGCTCCCACGGTGATGCCGAAGTGGAAGATCACGGCCAGCTCCTGCTCCGCGCAGGCCTCGTAGACCGGATAGAGCACCCGGTCGTTGGCCAGAAAGCGCTGGATGGGCGGATAGAGCTTCAGGGCGCACAGCCCCCGAGCTCGGAAGGTGCGCACGGTGCGCGCCGCGTCGGGGTGACGCGGGTCGGCCAGCGACCCCACCCCGTGCAGCCGCCGCGGGTTCAGGGCGACGAATTGGGCCATCTCCTCGTTGGCCTCGCCCACGGCGATGAAGACGCCGCCGGCCACGCCTGCCTGGTCGAAGGCGGCGAGCCAGGTGGCGGCATGCTGCTCCAGGGTGACCCCCGCCACCGGCTGCAGCCGCTCCTCCAGGGTCATGCCGCGGGGGCGGCTGCGCCGCCGCGCCTCCTCCCGGATGGCCGGCGGTCGTTCCATCATCCGCCGGATCATCCCCTCCGTGGTCAGGTGCAGGTGCGCGTCGATGATGCCGCCGGGCGGCCTCCCGGCTCCCGCGGGGGTATCGCTCACTGGTGCAGGATCTTGGAGAGGAAGAGTTTGGTCCGCTCGTGCTGGGGGTTGGTGAAGAAGTGCTCGGGCGTGCCCTCCTCGACAATCACCCCTTCGTCCATGAAGACCATGCGGTTGGCTACTTCGCGGGCGAACCCCATCTCGTGGGTGACCACAATCATGGTCACGCCGTGCTCCTTGGCCAGCCCGCGCATGACGTCCAGCACCTCCTGGATCATCTCCGGGTCCAGGGCCGAGGTGGGTTCGTCAAAGAGCATGATCTTTGGGTTCATGGCCAGCGCACGGGCGATGGCCACCCGCTGCTGCTGCCCCCCGGAGAGTTGGGCCGGGTAGGCGTGCGCCTTCTCCGGAATGCCCACCCGCTCCAGCAGCTCCATGGCCACGCGCTCCGCCCGGGCCCGCGGCCAGCGGCGCACCTGGATGGGGGCCAGGGTGATGTTCTGCAGCGCGGTGAGGTGGGGGAAAAGGTTGAAGGACTGAAAGACCATCCCCACCTCGCTGCGCACCGCGTCCACGTTGCGCAGGTCGTCGGTGAGCTCGATGCTGTCCACGACGATGCGCCCACGGTTGTGCCGCTCCAGGCGGTTGATGCAGCGAATCATGGTGGACTTGCCCGAGCCGGAGGGACCGGCCACCACCACCACCTCGCCCGGCCACACCTGCAGGTTGATGCCGCGCAGGACATGCAGGCGGCCAAACCACTTGTGCACGTCCTGCAGCAGGATGATGGGCTCCCCCGGGCGCGCCGGGTGGGTCGCGGCCGCGGGTGCTGTGGCCGGTGCCTGGGTCGCCGTCATCGCGTATCGCTCCTATTGTAGCGCCCCCGGCGCCTCATTGTAGCGCCCCGGGCTAGCGCTCGCCCAGCCCCAGGCGCTTCTCCAGCACGCGGCTGCCGTACGACAGCAGGTAGGAGAAGACGAAGTACACCACCAGCAGGAAGACGTAGACCTCCTGCGTGTCGTGCAGGTACTTGGTGATGGCCAGCAGCGCCCTCCCCGTGCCCACCAGGTCGGAGAGCCCGATGATCACCGTGAGGGAGGTGTCCTTGAACAGGCTGATGAACTGCCCCACCAGCGCGGGGATCATGTTCTTCACCGCCTGCGGCAGGACGATGAAGCGCATGGTCTGCAGGGCAGAGAGTCCCACCGCCTGCGCTGCCTCGGTCTGCCCGCGGGGCACCGACTGGATGCCGGCGCGGACGATCTCCCCCACGTAGGCCGAGGTGAAGATGGTCAGGCCGATCATCGCCCGCTGCACCCGGGTGATGGCGTCGCCCGAGAGCAGCGTGACGAAGACGAAGAACCACAGGAGCACGGTGATCAGGGGGATACCGCGGATGAGCTCGATGTAGAGGATGGAGAAGAGACGGACAGCCGGCAGGCGGCTCACCCGGCCCATGCCCACCAGGACGCCGATGGGAAAGGAGAAGGCGATGGAGACCACGGCCAGCAGCAGGGTGAGGTAGAGACCGCCGATCTGGTCCAGCCGCACCGGAGACATCACCCAGAAGACCGCCACCACAGTCCCGCCCCACAGCCCCAGCAGCACCCGCGCGCCCACCCGCAGCCGCGCGCCGACCGCCGTGAACAGGGCGGCTGCGGCCACCAGGCCTCCCGCCCAGTAGGCCCGGGAGACCAGCTCCACGGGCATCAGACCCACCAGCCAGAAACGCAGGTTGTCGGTGATCACGCTCCAGTGCGCCCGTACCGCCCAGCGCAGAATAGCGGAGACAAAGAAGAACAGCGCAGCGGCGGTGGCGGCGGTGAGGAGGGTGTTCCACCAGCCGTCGAAGAGGTTGCGCCGCGCCCACTGCCAGGGGGTGAGCCGTTCCTCCGGGGGCAGCAGGACCTCCACGCGCACCGCCATCGCCACTCCTCCCTACGCCGGCGCCAGGCGCAGCCGGGCGCGCAGCAGGTTGAGCAGGCCGGAGATGCGCAGCGACAGCGCCAGGTAGCCCAGGGTGACCACGGTAAAGGCCTCCAGCGAGCGGAAGGACTGGCTGCTCACCGTGTTCGCCGCGGTGAGGAACTCGGCGTAGCCGATGCCCAGGGCCAGGCTGCTGTTCTTGGTCAGGTTGAGGAACTGGTTGCCCAGCGGCGGGATGACGATACGCAGCGCCTGGGGCAGGACGATCAGGCGCAGCGCCTGCCCGTGGGTCAACCCCAGGCTGCGTGCCGCCTCCATCTGCCCGCGGGAAACGGCCAGGATCCCCCCGCGGATGATCTCGGCGATGAAGGCGGAGGTGTAAACAGCCAGGCCGACCACCAGCGCCGCGAACTCCGTGGTAAGCTGCACGCCCCCATCGACGGTCAGGCGGCCGAAGCGCTCGACGACGGTCCCGCCCATGGCCAGCCCGGCGTTGGTCAGGACCAGCAGGTCACCGAAGAGGCGGATCGGCGGCTGCGCCGGCGCGCCGCTGGGCAGCTGCAGGAAGACGGCGAAGTACCAGAAGAAGAGCTGCACCAGCAGCGGCGTGTTGCGGAACAGCTCCACGTAGGCCAGGGCCAGGCGGCTGACCAGCCAGTTCCGGGAGAGGCGGGCGATACCCACAAGGAGGCCCAGCAGCGTGGCCAGGACGACCCCTAGGACCGCCACCTTGACGGTGTTGAACAGCCCGGCGATCATGGCCTCCCCGGCGGAGTCCCCGGGGTCGTAGAGCTTGGGGCGCAGCGTCTCCAGGTCGATGGTCCAGGTGAGGGCGGTGAGTTGGAACCCCGCAGGCTGGCGCCAGAAGCTCCAATCCAGGCGGATGTTCTGACGGATGAAGCTGCGCTGCACCTCCAGGCGCGCCCCCCAGACCGCCAGGGCCAGCAGGAGGATGAAGAGCACCTGCGCGGCGGCCTCCAGCTTGCGGACATCACGCCACGGGGCGACCTTGGCTCGAGGAGAGGTGCTCACGTCAGGTCACCGGCACAGACGAGCGGCGGGTGGGGCTCCAAGGTCCCACCGCACCGCTCGCCGATACCCAGTGTAGCAGATCGGCCGGGATCCCTGCGGCCTTAGCGCCAGGGCCGGCTGGCCATGGCGCCTCCCTTGATGGCCAGCATGTTCCGCGTGCCCTCCCGGGTGATGGCCGTGCGCTGCCTGGGGCCGAAGTACCGCTCGTAGATCTCCCCGTAGTTGCCCACCAGGCGAACGGGGCGCAGCCCGGCACCCCCCTTCAGCTCAGCAAAGTTCTTGGCCACGGGGTCGCGTCCGGTGATGGCGGCCAGCCGGGCGGGGTCACGGGCGATGGCCTGGGTGATCCCCAGCTCCTCGGCCAGGATGACGCCCCAGACGGCGTACTTGACGGCATCCGCCCACTTGGAGTCGTTCTCCTGGAACATGGGCGCCAGGGGTTCGTCGCTGAACTCCTTGCCCACCACCTTGTAGTCTGCCGGGTTGGGTGCCGTCGCCCGGAAGGCGGCCAGCTGGCTGCCGTCGGTGGTGAAGACATCGCAGCGGCCTTGCACCAGCCCCTGGAAGGCCTGGGCCGCCTCCTGGAAGGTAATGAGCTGGAAGCGGAAGTTGCGCGCTCGCATCTGGTCCGTGATGTTCCGCTCGCTGGTGGTGCCCGCGTGCACGCAGATCCGCGCGCCGTTGAGGTCCTCTAGGCCGTTGATCTTGGAGTCGGACCGCACCAGGAGCCGCTGCCC
Source organism: Armatimonadota bacterium (assembly GCA_037446405.1). Classification (GTDB taxonomy): domain Bacteria; phylum Sysuimicrobiota; class Sysuimicrobiia; order Sysuimicrobiales; family Humicultoraceae; genus Humicultor. The sequence goes on from JBBIIQ010000032.1 coordinate 4,652, forward strand.
GTCAAAGAAGGTGACCGGCCCGAAGTCCACCTGGTCGTCCCGCGTGATGGTGACGGTGGTGGTGCGGAAGACCACGTCCACCGAGCCGGCGACCACGGCGGGGATGCGGCTGGCCGAGGTCAGGTTGACGAACTCTACGCGCGCCACGTCGATGAACGCGGCCACGGCCCAGCAGAAGTCGGCATCGAACCCGACCATCCTGCCTGAGGTCGGGTCAGGAAAGCTGAAGCCCGGGGTGGTCCCGGACACTCCGCAGATGAGCGTCCCGCGCTCCCGGACCACGTCCAGCCGGGAACGCGGCGCCTGCGCGTAGCCCACGTACGCCGCCAGGCCCACGGCCAGCAGCACCGCCAGCGCAAGGCCTACAACCCTTCGCATGCTCCACCCCCTCCGCTCGTATCCAGGATCGGGCGCCGCCGCGCCCCGCAGTGCACAGGCCCGATGCGGTCCGGTGAAGGTACTAATTGGCTGCCCCGGGCGCCCCTCCTTCACCAGCGAGGGCGGAAGGTACGGGCGACCTCCCGGGCCCGCCCGCGGAAGAGCAGGCCGGCCACCACCCCGGCGGCGAAGCCGCCGACGTGGGCCCACCAGCCCACCCCTCCTTCCGCCAGGCCTCCCAGAGCGTAGGTCCCCTGAAGCACCTGGATGAGAATCCAGTAGCCGAGGACGAACAGGGCGGAAAGCGGCACGATGCGGATGAAGTAGAAGAAGGCGACGAGGGTGTCGATGCGCGCCGCCGGCCAGAAGACCAGATAGGCCCCCATCACCCCGGCGATGGCCCCGCTGGCCCCGATGAGCGGGATGCGCGAGGCCGGAGCGACGAGGATCTGGCCGAAGGCGGCGGCCACCCCCATGACCAGGTAGAAGAGGAGGAACCCCAGGCGGCCGAAGACGTCCTCCACGTTGTTGCCGAAGATCCAGAGGAACCACATGTTCCCCAGGAGGTGGAACCAGCCGCCGTGCATGAACATGGAAGTCAACAGCGTGGCGTACACCGGCTGGGGCCCCGGCGGCGGGAGGTCCACACCGCGGGTGATCTCGTAGGGAACCATGCCGTAGGCCTGCACCAGCGCCTCGAGGCGCGGCGGCGGCAGGCTGTCCTCATAGAGGAAGACGCCCACGTTGAGGGCGATGATGAGGAAGACCACCAGGGGGGTGCTCCGGCCCGGCAGGTGGTCTCGCAGCGGGATCACCCGCCCCAGATTCGTCCCTCCCGGGGCCCCCTCCTGCCGCGGAGCGCGCGGATCCGGTGGTGGGCGAACTCAGGGAACGAACTGGGGGAGGTGCAGCGCGGGCAGCCTCGCCTCGATCTGCGGCCTCTCCGGCTCCAGCCAGGGGGGCAGGATCAGGCGCTCGCCCAGGGCTTCCTGGGGTTCGTCGACGGTGAATCCCGGACCGTCGGTGGCGATCTCGAAGAGTACCCCGCCAGGCTCGCGGAAGTAGACGGAGCGGAACCAGAAGCGGTCAATCACCGGGGTAATGGCCACACCCCGTCGGGCGACCTCCTCCCGCCAGCGCGCCTGCTCCGCGGCATCCGGCACGCGCCAGGCTACATGGTGCACCGTGCCCACGGCGACGCGGCCGCGGCGACCGGCGGGCTGCGGCAGGAGGTCGAGCAGGGCTCCCGATCCGCCCGTTCCGGGGTGGAAGCGCAGGCGTCCTTCCGTCTCCGCCGCCAGCCTGAAGCCCAGCACGCCGCTGAGGAAGGCGCCAGTAGGATCCACATGCATCTCCTGCACGGCCACGCCGTGGATGCCGCGGATGGCATAGCCCGGAGGCACCGGACCGCCCTCCCAGGGGATCCACGGCCGGCGCGCCGTCTCCGGACCGGCCACCAGCTCCAGGGACAATCCGTGGGGGTCGCGAAAGGCGATGACCTCCTCGTCGAACCGCGGGGACGGTCCCTCGACCCGCACGCCGCGCGCCTGCAGGCGGCGGATCCAGTAGTCCATGGCCTCTGCAGGTACGGCAAAGGCCACCGCGACCGCCTGGCCGGCCCCCCGCACGCCCGCAGCGCCCCCCGGCCAGGGGAAGAAGGTCAGCTCGGTGCCGGGGTGCCCCACGGCGTCGCCGTAGAACAGGTGGTAGGTACCGGGGTCATCCTGGTTGACGCTGCGCTTCACCAGGCGCAGGCCGAGCAGGCCCACGTACTCCCCGTGAAGAGCAGGGAGATGAGCAGCAGCGCCCCCAGGATCTCCAGCAGAATCATGACCAAGGCAAATTTACGGGGGGCGCTTCCTCTAGTCAAGCACCTTCTCTTTTGTTAGAATCTTCCTTGGAACCACAATGCGCTCGCACCAGTCCGAAGAGTCAGAACAGGTCTGCCCGCGCTTCCACCGGGCCGTCGAGCTGGTGGGGAAGCGCTGGACGGGGGCGATTGTGCGCACGTTGATGGACGGACCGCGGCGGTTCTCCGAGATTCTGGACGCGGTCCCCGGGCTCCACGACCGGTTGCTCTCTGAGCGGCTGAAGGAGCTGGAGAGCGAGGGGTTGGTGGTGAGGAAGGTATATGCGGATACGCCCGTGCGCATCGAGTACGAGCTCACCGACAAGGGGCGGGACCTGGAGCGGGTGGTCACCGAGGTGCAGCGCTGGGCAGACCGGTGGCTGGCCGGGCTGACCCGCGCCGCCCACTGAAGCCCGTCGGGTGTTCCCTTCGGGCCGGCCATCAGGCGCGGTCTGGTGATCCGTCCAGCCGGGAAGAGCAGTTGCTGACGAGGATGTCAGGGAAGGCAGGTCGGGAAAGAGTGGCACGGGAGCGGGCGCAGAGGCGCCGGCGGACAACTGACGAACGCCTGCTTCCCCCCGAGGAGGCTGCTCCGCCGGAACTCGCCGATGCGGAGGCGGAGCCGCACCCGCAGCTCCTGGCAGCCGCGGACACTGCGGAGGAGGAGCTGAGCGAGGAGCCCGAGGCGGGGATCGAGGACATCGACGACCCTGTGCGGGCGTACCTCAAGGAGATCGGCCGGGTGCCCCTGCTGCGGCCCGCCGAGGAGGTGGCGCTGGCGCAGCGCGTGGAGCAGGGGGACGAGGAGGCGAAGCGCCATCTCATCGAGGCGAACCTGCGCCTCGTGGTCTCCATCGCCAAGAAGTACGTGGGCCGGGGCATGGACTTCCTCGACCTGATCCTGGAAGGCAACCGCGGCCTGATCCGGGCGGTGGAGAAGTTCGACTGGCGGCGGGGCTACAAGTTCAGCACCTACGCCACGTGGTGGATCCGCCAGGCGATCACGCGCGCCATCGCCGACCAGGCACGGACGATCCGCATCCCCGTGCACATGACGGACACCGTGAACAAGGTGACCCGCATCTCCCGGCAGCTGCTGCAGAAGCTGGGACGCGACCCCACACCCGAGGAGATCGGCAAGGTGATGGGGATTTCCGGCCAGCGCGTGCGGGAGATCCTGCGCGCCGCGGAGCAGCCGGTGTCTCTGGAGACGCCGGTGGGTGGTGAAGGAGACAGCGCGCTGGGGGACTTCATCAAGGACGAGCGGGAGGTCTCGCCGGAGGAAGCGGTCTCCTTCTCCATGCTGAAGGAAGAGGTGGAGGAGGTGCTGCAGACGCTGCCGCCGCGGGAGCGGCATGTGCTGCGGCTGCGTTTCGGCCTGGACGACGGCCGGCCGCGCACCCTGGAGGAGGTGGGCGGGGAGTTTGGCGTGACCCGCGAGCGCATCCGCCAGATCGAGTCCAAGGCGCTGCGCAAGCTGCGCCACAGCGGCCGCGCCCGGCACCTCAAGGACTACACCGGGTAGCCCCGGCCCTTCCTACGCCAGGCGAACCTCCACGGCGGCGTCGAACCGGCTGTAGTATTCCGCTACCTGGTCTCGCCCGTACTTCGCGCGAAACCTGGCCGCGACCCGCCGCGCCGCGGCCTTGTTCTTCAGCGGCCGTGCCGTGAAGGCGCGGCGGTACCGCCCCGCGCGCACCACCAGCGTGGGGTTCGCCAGCAGGTTGCGGAACCACTGATTCCGCGTCCCCCGCGTGGGCAGGCGCCATACCCGTCCCCGCTCCAGGCCGCACCAGACCGGGAGGGCGATGGCCCGCCCGGGCCGTCGCCCGACGGTCGTGATGGTGATCTCGTCGCGGCTGCGCAGCGCCCGGGTGAACGGATCTCCTGCCACCGCAGTATCCCCCCTCACCCCTTGTACGTCACCACCCGGCCCCAGGTGCTCTTCGTCCCCCAGATCCCCGAGCGCAGGCACTCCAGCTGGACGATCTGGCTGTGGTCGACGAAGAGGTTCACCTCCGGCCCGTAGTTCTTGATGTACCAGGAGAAGACGTCCGGGTCGGCGGCCTCGAACATCACCGCCTCCAGGCCCAGGGTGTTCACGATCTTCGCCGGGATATCCGTGCGCCAGGTGGCCACGCTCTCGGTGATCCCCTCCGACTCGATCATGATCATGTAGGCGCCCGCCTGGAGAAACCGTTTCGCCTGGGCGATGGCCCAGTCGATGTCGCGCGTCCCCTCCGCGGCCAGCTCGGCCGCCGCCGTGGCGCCGCCGGCGCCGTACTGGATCCCCACCTCCGGCTTGGCCTTCAACCCGGCCTGCCGCACCTTCTCCACCAGGCGCAGCCAGTCGTCGCCGGGGATGCTGAGGAAGCCGGTGGAAAGCTCGATGATGTCGAAGCCCATGGCCCTGCACTCGTCGATGTAGCGCTGCACCGCGGAGGCGCCCTGGGTAAGGACATACTCGATGAAGCCGCCGGTGGAGACCAGGACGTCGTGGCGGTGGCAGAGGTCGATCAGGTCCGTCACCACCCGCCGCGGCATCAGGGAGAATGACCCGCCGGCGAACTTCAAGGTGTCGACGTACGCCCCCATGCTCTCCAGCAGGTCCTCCAGGTAGCGCCTGCCCAGCGGGGTGTAGTACGGGCCGCGGATCTCGGTGACGCCGCGGGTGCGCGGCTTGGGGGGGCGGTCGTTCATCTTGAGGAAGGGGAGGGAACGCTCGATCAGCGGGGTGCTGACCGCTGCCCCGGCGGGAGCCACCGCCTCCTCCCGCAGCGCGGGGACCGCCCGAGCCCTCGCCGGGCGCGGCCGCCCGGCCGGCGCCGCAACCCTGCTCTTTCCCCTTCTGGCAACACCTGGTGCTCTGGCCATGATCGTTCCTCCTTCGGGTCTTGCTTGGTGCACACCGGTTCGGGCCTCGGCCGGCTCACACCGGCCGCCGCACCTGCGCCAGCAGGTGCGTCAGGTCGGCCACACGGATCCCTTCCAGGTTCTCCACCGCGGCCACGATCTGCCGCCGCAGGCCGGCGTCGGCGTACGGTGCGCTCAGCCGGTCGAACTTGGCCACAACGCCCTCCCAGCCCATCGGCCGGGTGTAGAACCCTTCGTAGTCCTCCTTCTCCCGGACGAGTGTTCGCCCATCGCGCAGGGCGATGCGGACGCGGCAGGGCATGCGCACGGGGAACTGCCGGCTGAACTCCTCCACCGGCCGCACTGAGACCTTCCGCAGCAGCGCCTGCACGTCGCTGCTGAGGATGCGTTCCGGTGTGTATTGTGCGGGGAGGACCTGCCCGTCCAGCAGCGCCACCGCCGCCATGTAGTGCAGGCTGTGGTCCGCTTCCTCCTTGGTGCGGACCACCGTCTTGTCCCCCTCCTCCCCGCCGCCGATGATGTGGTAGGCCACATCGAAGGTCTCGACCTCGATACGCCCGACCTCCTCCGGCCGGATCCCGCCTTCCGCCCTCAGCTCCAGGAGGGCCTCCAGCGTGGACTGGGAGTGGAACTCCGCATTGTACTTCTTCACGCTGGTCCACCTGACCCGCTCCAGGTCCTCCCGGGACCAGTCGATGGTGAAGCGACCGGCGATGGACTCCATGAAGCCCTTGTTGCCCTCGAAGACCAGCGGCGGACCGGTGACCCCGCGCGCCGCCAGGAAGGTGGCGTGGGTGCAGCAGGCGGCGGTGTTGGGGTAGGCCAGGCCTTTCCAGTGGGAGAGGGGCCCGGTGCGGGTAACGCGCAGCGCGTTGAAGGCGGTCCCGCAGATGGCCAGGGCGTTGGCGGTGCGCTGCGCATCCAGCCCCAGCGCCCTGGCGACGCCCGCCGCCACAGCGTACGATCCCTGGGTGGTGTGGTCGAACCCCCTGGCGCGCACGGGTGCCACGTCGGAAAGCCGGCACTGCACCTGGTAGGCCACCGCCAGTGCCGCCAGCAGCGTGCGCCCGTCCCCGCCCGCATCCTCGGCGGCGGCCAGCACCGCCCCCAGGTTGTCGCTGGGGTGGCAGGTCTCGCCCGGGGCGATGTAGCTGTCGTTGAAGTCCAGGTAGCGGACCAGAGCACCGTTGTAGAAGGCCGCGCGGTCGGGCGGCGCCGCGCCCCCGCCTACCAGCGTGCAGCGCGGTGCGCCCCCGAACTCCTCCACGTGGGCGCGGACCAGCCGAACGGGCTCGCCGTCCAGCGCGCCGATGGCACACCCCAGCGCGTCCAGCACGCGGATCTTCAACTGGCGCACGGCCTCCGCGGAAAGGTCGTGATAGGAGGCGCGGGCTACAAATGCGGCAACCTGCTCGGCCTGGGTCATCCCTCACACCTCCTCCAGCCTCCGCTCCACCCGCTTCAACAGCACCGCGTTCGTCGCCACGATGACGGAAGAGGCGGACATGAGGAGCGCCGCCCACTCCGGCCGCAGCATGATGCCGAACCGCGGGTACAGGATGCCCGCGGCGATGGGGATGGCCAGGATGTTGTATATCGACGCCCAGAAGAGATTCTGCCGCATCTTGGCTACGGTGGCGCGGGAGAGGAAGATGGCCCGCAGGACGTCGGCCGGGTCGGAACGCATCAGCACCACGTCCGCCGTCTCGATGGCCACGTCGGTGCCGGCGCCGATGGCGATGCCGATGTCCGCCTGGGCCAGCGCCGGTGCGTCGTTCACCCCGTCGCCGACCATGGCGACGAACCTGCCCTCCTGCTGCAGCTGCTTGACGTAATCTGCCTTCTGCTCCGGGAGGACCTCTGCGAAGACGCGGCCAATCCCCAGCTGGCGGGCCACTGCCTCCGCGGTCGGGCGGTTGTCGCCGGTGATCATGGCGACCTCGATCCCCAGACGCTTCAGCTCCTCGACGGCGCGGCGGGAGGTTGGGCGTACGGGATCGGCGGCCGCCGCCACGCCGACCACCCGGCGGTCCACAGCGACGATCATGAGGGTCTTGCCTTCCCCGAGCAGCCGCTGCAGGTCGCTCTGCAGCGGGCGGAGATCGACGTTCCGCTCACGCATCAACCTGGCCGTACCAACCTGGACCTCGCGGTCGCCGACTGTGGCGCGTACCCCGTGCCCGGCCAGGTTCTCGAAGCCGGTGATGGATTGATCGACCTCAATGCGCCGCCGCTCGGCCTCCTCCAGCACGGCCCGGCTGAGGGGGTGTCCCGAACGGGCCTCCGCCGCGGCGGCCAGGCGCACGACCTCGTCCGCAGACACCCCGTTGGCGCCCACGACGTCGGTGATGCGCGGCCGTCCCTCCGTCAGCGTTCCTGTCTTGTCCAGCACGATGGCGGTGATGCGGGAGACCTGCTCCAGCGTGGCGGCGTTCTTGATCAGGATGTTGTGGCTGGCCCCCAGCCCGGTCCCCACGGCCACAGCGGTGGGTGTGGCCAATCCCAGAGCGTCCGGACAGGCGATGACCACGGCGGAGATGGCAAATGTGAGCGCCAGCAGCACAGGCTCGCGCATGACCCCGTACCAGAAGCCGAAGGTGGCAATCCCGGCACCCACGGCCAGGATCACCAGGTACTGGGCCCAGCGGTCAGCCAGCCGCTGCCCGGGCGCCTTGGACGCCTGAGCTTCCTCCACCAGCCTGACGATCTGTGCCAGGGCGGTCTGGTCGCCGACCTTCGTGGCCTTGAAGCGGACCGAACCGGACTGGTTGATGGTCCCCGCGGTCACGGGATCCCCGGGCCCCTTGGGCACGGGGATGGACTCGCCGGTGACCAGGGCCTCATCCACGGCGGTCTCGCCCTCCGTGACAATGCCGTCCACCGGCACCCGGTCCCCCGGGCGCAGCTCGACAAGATCGCCGACCTTGATCTCGCTGGTGGGGATCTCCGCCACCGCGCCGTCGCGCACCACGCGTGCCCTGGGCGGGACCAGGCTAAAGAGCGCCCGCAGCGCCTCGGAGGTGCCGCGGCGGGAACGCATCTCCATCCAGTGGCCGAAGAGGACGAAGGTGACCAGCATCGCCGCCGCCTCGTAAAACGTCTCCCCGGCGCCCAGCAGGGTGATGAGGACGCTGAACAGGTACGCCGCCAGCACACCGACGCTGATCAGCACCGACATGTTCAGGGTCCTCTTGCGCAGCGAGCGGTAGGCGCCGGCGAGGAAGACCGAGCCGGCCCAGAAGACGACGGGGGTGGCGAGGATGAAGAGGATCCAGGTCACCGGGATCGGCCGGGGCAGGCTGACCCGGAGGAAGCTGGCCGTCAGCAGGAGCGACCAGAGGAAGCGGCGGCGCATGTCCGCCTCCATGAAGCGGGCAAAGCGGGGATCGGCCATCATCGCCTCGTGGTCGTGAGCCTCCCCCAGGCCGTGGCCCGTGGCGTGGTGAGCGTGGTTCGAAATCCGCCGGTCGAGCGCGTACTCGAAGTGCTTGGCCTCGAACCCGCACCCGCAGGTGACGCTGAGGCTCGCCTCCTGGCAGGAGAGGCACTCCCGGCCGCAGGCGCAAAGGACGCCGGGCTCGTGGGGGTGCTCGTGGTGCTGCGATTGTCTGCCTTCCCGCATCGCTCTCCTCGCGTGTCTGTTGCCTCGGACGGTCACGACCCACCCGCACAGGGACCAGATCTTCCAGGCCGCACTGGGCCAATTTCTCACTCAGCTCATGTCCGTAACCGGTTCCTGCGAAAGGAGCAAGAGAGTGTGTGCAATGCGCACCTCAATGCTATGATTCTCCAAGAAAGCGTGTCAACTTTACTGCTCCGGAGGGGCCATGGTGCCCGTTGGCCAGATAGTCCCGCTGCAGGCCGTCTGTAACCTAACGCCGCCCGGCGAATCCCGATAATGGGGCCTGACCAGAGCGATCTCACCATCATCGATTCGCACATCCACTTCTTCTCCTACCGGTTCTTCGAAGAGTACGCGCGCTGGAGAGGTGAGGACCTCCCCGGGCACGATCCCGCAACGCTGCTCCGGAAGCTTGGATGGGAGGTCCCGCCCCCCGATCCCGTACAGCTGGGGCGGCGGTGGGTCGAGCAGCTCGACCGCCACGGCGTTGCAAAGGCCGTCCTCCTCACCTCAGTCGTGGGCGATGAGGAATCGGTGGCCCAGGCGGTCGCCGCGTTCCCCGACCGGCTCGTGGGGTATGCACGCGTGGACCCCACGCATGAGGGCAGTCCCCAAGCCGTGCGTCGGGCGGTTCAGGAGCTGGGCTTGAAGGGCGTCAAGCTCTTCCCTGCTATGGAACGATTCCATCCGTCCGATCCGCGCGTGTACCCAGTTTTCGAAGAGGCAACGGCTCTGGGCGTGCCGGTGCTGCTCCACTTCGGCATCTTGCAGAGCGCCGTCCGCAATGCGCTGGGCCTGCCGTCGCAGGCGGACATGCGGTTTGCGAACCCGATCGACCTGCAGCCCGCGGCCCGCAACTTCCCGAAAGTGAACTTCATCATCGCGCACTTCGGAGCCGGCTAC
>JBBIIQ010000033.1:0-13768 GCA_037446405.1 Armatimonadota bacterium
TATTCCATCGAAGCTCCCTCCTCCCCACGGGCATCCCCGCGCGACCCCGGCTACATCTCACTGCCCGCCAGCACGCTGGAGGTGAGATAGCGCTGCAGGGCCAGGGTAATGGCGACCACCGGCGCGATCGTGATCAGCGACATAGCGGAAAGCGCCCACCACTCGATGCCTCGCTGGTTGTGCTGCGCGGCAATGAGGATCGGCATGGTCCGGGCACGGTCAAATGTCAGGATGAGCGCAAAGAGGAACTCGTTCCAGGCGAAGATGAAGCACAGCAGCGATGTGGCCGCCAGCCCAGGTGCGGATACGGGCAGCACCACCCGCCACAGGATGTGGCTGCGCGATGCGCCGTCGATCCTGGCCGCCTCCTCCAGGGTCACCGGCACCTGGCGGTAGAAGTTGTGCATGAGCCAAGTCGCCAGCGGGAGGTTGAAGGTGGCATAGACCAGGACAAGCCCCAGGCGCGAGTCCAGCAGCCCGGCCACCCGGAACATCAGGAAGAGCGCCAGGGCCGTAACGATGGGCGGCATGATCCGCTGTGAGACGATCCAGAACAGCACGTCGGCATTTCGCAGCGGACCAACTCTCACGGGGTAGCGGCTGATGCCGTAGGCTGCGGCAGCCCCTCCAGCCACCGCCAGCACCGTGCTGAACATTCCGATAAGAGCGCTGTTGAGGAGCGGGCCGGCCACCGACTCTTTCTCGACGCCCCGGATGATGGCACCCCACGCCGCCAGCGTGGGCTTGAAGTCTATCCAGGGCACGAAGCGGGGGCCCTGGCTGACGGCCAGGGGGTCCTTGAGTGAGGCCGTGACCAGCCAGTAGAGCGGGAAGACAACCACCGCGGTCCACAGGGCCAGGAGCCCGTACCTGGCTGCTCGCCTCCGCCTCACGGATGCTCCTCCGCTTCCCGGCTCCGCCGGGTAATGCTCAGGAAGACCATGGCAGCTGCCACTACCAAGAGAAACAGCCCCATCGCCACGGTGGCCCCGTATGCCAGGTCGAATGACAGCAGCCCGACATAGTAGGCCTGCAGGGTCAGGCTCTCGGTGCGGGTGCCTGGTCCGCCACCGGTGATGATGAAGATCTCGTCCACGATCTTGAAGGCCTCCAGGCTGCGCAACAGGACGGCCGCCAGCGCCGTGGGTGTCAACATCGGCATGAGCACGTACCGGAATATCTGCAGACCGGAGGCTCCATCGATCTGGGCTGCCTCGACGACCTCCGTGGGGATGCCGCGCAGCCCAGCCAGCAGGAGCACAAACAGGAAGGGGGTCCAGTGCCACACGTTGGTGATGATGATGGAGGCTAGCGGCATGTGGGTTCCGCTGACCCATCCGATGGGCCCCAACCCAACCTCGCGGAGGAGGGCATTGAGGGGACCGATGGACTCGTCGTAAATCATCCGCCACATGTATCCGATGGCGATAGGGGTCAACGTCATGGGGACGATGAACACTACCCGGAACAGGCCGCCGGCGCGCAGAGGAGCGTAGAGGAGCAAGGCCAGCGCCAGCCCCAGCACAAACTCCAGGGAGACGCTGGCCAAGACCATGATGACAGTGTTGCGGACGCTGGTCCAGAAGCGGGCGTCCGTGACGAGACGCACCCAGTTGGAGGCACCGGTGAACTGCAGCTGCAGCCCGCCCACCAGCGAGACCCGGCTCAGGGTCAGAACCACCGTGAAGACGAAGGGGAAGAGGGTAAAGAGCAGGAGGAGCGCGACCGCAGGGAAGAGGAACGGTCCGGCTGTCTCCCGGGAGCGGCCTGGGGCGGGGAAATGGATCATGGAGAGAGCGGGTACCCGCGCACAGGTTGCGCGGGTACCCGCCGGTGTCCTACTTCAGTCCAAGCCAATCCCGGTACAGCGCCTTCTGGCGCTCTCGCCCCAGCTCGTTGGTGATCCGCTCCCACTGGGCTGCCGCGGCGTCCAGGGCCGCCCGGGCAGAGGCCTGCCCGGCCGCAGCCCGTGCCAGCTGCGTCTCCAGGGCGTCCAGGTAACGGGCCTGCCCAGGCATCTTCAGGTCAAGCTGCGCGTTGGGGTGGGAGAGGGACTGCTCGATAGCCTTCAGGTAGGACGACAGGTCAGGCTCCACAAATCCAAACCGCTTCCAGCCAGAGAGGTCCCTGAAGTGGGAAAACCTGAATGGGTTGAACCCGGTCTCCGACGTGGTGACGGCCACGTAGCTGTTGGCGGGTTCCGCCAGCGTGCGGCAGAAGTCGTACCCCGCCGCGGGATTGCGGGCGGTCGCCGCCACGCCACAGACCCATCCGCCAAACGCCAGGTACGGCGCGACATTGGGCCGGTCCAGTTTCCTCCACTGTTTCGTCTTGTAGTCGTACACCTCGCTGGAACCCGGCAGCACCATGGTCCCGATCTTCCCCTTGACCACCGACTTGACATCCGTGCTGCCGACGATGCCCGTGTCACCCCAATCCTTGGCCAGCGCACCCGCACCCGCCGCGAACTGGCTGCGTACGTCCCCGGAGTCGAAGTTGATCATCCCGGGAGGCCCGAGCTTGACCAGGGCCACCCAGTCCTCCAGCGCCCGCACGAAGCCGGGGTTGTTGATCTGGGGAACCATGGTCTCTGGATCAAAGAAGAGGCACCCCTTCAGTCCCGGCGGGCAGACGTACGCCGCGGCCTGGGACATGAAGAACCAGAAGGCCTGGCCGCCGCGCTTGAAGGCTTCCAGGACCCCGTAGTGGGTTCGGCCGTCCCCCGCCCAGTCCCACGCGTTGAAGAATTCTGCGATGTCGCGGTACTCCTTCCACGTCTGGGGGGGACGCAGGTCGTAGCCGTACTTCTTCTTGAAGTCAGCGCGGTACTTGGGATTCTCCAGAGCGTCTCGCCGGTAGTAAGCCAGGTGGACATCACCGTCCACCGGGAGACCGTAGAGGCGGCCGCCCCAGTTCACGGTCTGCTGGTAGGTAGGAAGGATGTCGTCCCACTTCAGGCCGGCGTCGGCCTTGATCCGGTCGCTGAGATCCAGCAGGTACCTGTTGCCGGCGAAGTCACCCAACCAGGCCGAGGCGAAGATGACGACGTCGTAGACTCCGGTTCCCAGGGCGAAAGCCGACATCATCTTCGTGTAGAGTTCGCCAAATGGCGCGGTCACCAGCCTGATCTTGCCGCCTGTGGCCGCTTCCCACTTGGGAGCGAACATCTGGACGGGTTTGGCGATGTAGGGTGGGTTCTGGGTGAACACGGTCAGCGTGACGCCTGCAAAACGAGCCGGAGCGGCCCAGGCAGGCATCAGAAGCGCGACAGTTAACAGCAGACCGGCGGTAATGCTCACGCACTTCTGATTGCGCCCCATCGCTCACCTCCCCTGATGCTTCAGGCAGCGTCGGCTCCGCCTTCTCACCTCCCTCCCATCGATGACCGTACGGATTCGTCCCCCATTGAGGTCTCTATCACCATGCGGACACGAAGTCCTCGTTGAGGAATGCACATACACTATACCACTCCCCTGCGTCTGGTCGCCGCAGGAAGCCAAAGCGGACTGGGTTGGCTATGACATCAGGCGCATTCAGGCGCCCGGTGTCGACCTAGCGGAAGATGCCCAGCGGCAGATAGGCGGAGACCACCCAGTTGGGCGCGTCCACAATCTCGCTGATGTGCAGATCAGCGGCCACGCTGCAGAGCATGTAGGCCATCTCCGGCGACAGGCCGTAGGTCCGCCCCAGGTGGTCGATCATGTCGCGCACCGCGTCCCTGGCCGCCTGCATCAGGTCGGGCGCGATCCCCGTGGTTGCGTGGTACCCGTTGGCGGAGGCCTGGAGCCGGCCCGGCCGGAACTGCGGCCGCCGCAGCTGCGCCTGGCGGACCAGGTCGAAGCGGAGGCGGACCGCCATGGGGGACTCCACCGCCGTACCGCAGACCTCGCCGTCTCCCTGCACGGCGTGGGTGTCCCCCAGGGAGAAGAGGGCGCCGGGGACGGCCACGGGCAGCCACAGCCGCGCCCCCGGCGTGAGATCGCGGACGTCCATGTTGCCGCCTACCTCCCGCGGGGGCACCACCGAGTGCCGCCCAGGCTCCCGCGGCGCTACCCCGATCGTGCCCGGGAAGGGGCAGAAGGGAAGGCGGATCTCCGGCGTCCAGGCCACACCCTCCCGGTCGTAGCGCGTGATGTGCAGGGCGGGGCGGGGGAAGTCCTCCGCCAGCAGGCCGAACCCGGGCACGATGGCCGTCCACCCCCAGCCCGACGGGGTGCACTCCAGGATGTCCACCACCAGGGCGTCGCCCGGTTGGGCCCCGTCCACGTAGACGGGGCCCGTGACCGGGTTGACCCGGGCGAAGTCCAACCGCCCCACGTCCTCGGGCGTCGACGCCGGCCCCAGCTGCCCGCCCGAGGCGTCCACGACCTCAACCTCCACCTCGTCGCCGGGCGCCACCGTCAGCACCGGCGGCAGGGCGTTGTCCCAGCCGAAATGGTGCCGCGCCCGGTGGATGGTCTGCACAACCATCTACTTCACCCCCACCTCGTCGTAGTGCACCGGGATGTGGATGGGGTCGACGAAGATGGCGCTGGGCCCGGAGAGCCGGGACGAGCGCATGGTGTACCGCCGCTCGTTGAAGATGGGGATCCAGGGAGCGTCGGCCATGACCAGCCGGTAGACGGCCTGGTACGCCTCCGCGCGGGCCCTGGCCTGTTCCGGCCGCACCATGGCGTCGGCCTGCTTGGCCATGGCCTCCGCCTTCTGGTTGCAGTACCAGGCCCAGTTCCATGAACCGGGGCCCACCGCGGCGCAGGAGAGGATCGGCCAGTAGAAGTTGTTCGGGTCGGGGTAGTCGGCGATCCAGGCCATGCCCCCCGACCAGATCAGCGGGGCCTTGCCCTTGGTGCCCCCCGCCTCGATCACCGTGCTCTGGGCCAGGGTCTTCAGCTCCGCCCGCACGCCGATGCTGGCCAGGTCCGCCTGGATAGCCTGGGCGATGCGCGGGTTCGGGTCGGTGTTGTTGGCATAGAGGGTGGTGGCAACCCCGTTGGGGTATCCGGCCTCTGCCAGGAGCTTGCGCGCCGCCGCCGGGTCGTAGGCGTACCCCTTGTAGGCCTGCTCGTAGCCCGGCATGCGTGGCGGCAGGATCTGCGTGGCCGGCGTGGCCCGGTTGTTGATGATGCGCACGATCTTGCCTTTGTCCACGGCCATGTTCAGCGCGCGGCGCACCCGCACGTCGGTGAAGGGCCTGACCTGGACGTTGATGGTCACGTACCCGGTGTGCAGCTGCTCGCCGGTGACCACCAGGGTCTTCAGCTTCGCATCGTTCATCACCTGGACGAAGCGGGCCGGCGGGATGCCGTCGCCCAGGATGTCCACCTCCCCGCGCTGGAAGCGCAGCAGGGCCACGCTGGGATCCACGCCCACCTGGATAACGATCTCGCGGGCCAGCGGGCGGCCCTTGAGGAAGTAGGTGGGATTGCGTTCCAGGACCACGCGCTGCCCCAGCACCCATTCCTTGAGCCTGAACGCCCCGGTGCCCACGGGCTTGTGCCCGAAGTCCGCCCCGGCCTTCTCCACCTCCTCCCGGGGCACCACGTGCGCGAAGTTCAGCGCCATGGTGTGCAGGAAGGCGGCGTTGGGCTCGTCCAGGGTGATCCGCACCGTCCGCCGGTCGACCACCTTGATCCCGCTCACCTCCTGCGCCTTCCCGTCCTGGAAGGCCTTGGCCCCGACGATCCCGCCGTAGAAGCCGGCGCCGGGGCTCTGCGTCTTGGGATTGAGCACGCGCTCCAGGGAGTACTTCACGTCGCTGGCGACCAGCTCGCGGCCGTTGGTAAAGCGAACGCCCGGGCGCAGCGTGAAGGTATAGCTGCGGCCGTCGGCGGAGATGGTGTAGGCCTGGGCCAGGTGCGGCACCAGGGTCGTCGTCCCCGGCTCGTAATCCATGAGGCCGTCAAACAGCGACTTGATGATGGACCAGTTCTGCCAGTCGTACCCGATGGCCGGGTCGAGCGTGCTGATGTCGTCCTTGAAGGTGACGACGACCGCTCCCTGATTCCCCTGTCCCAGCGCCACTGGAGGGAGAAGCAGGGAGAAGACAACCAGTACCCAGATGGCCCACCGCATCGCGTTCCCTCCCTTCCGCGCCGGCCGTTTCCAGGACGGTCCGGTCGCGCACGTGCCGCCCGCGCTAGTGGTAGCGGATCTTAGGGTCCAGCCAGGGATAGACCAGGTCCGCCAGCAGGTTCCCGGTGACGATGGCCAGGGCGGAGGTGATGACCACGCCCATGATCACCGGGATGTCCACGATCTGGATGGCCTGCCAGGCCAGCTGCCCGATCCCCGGCCAGCCGAAGACCGACTCCACCACGACCACCCCGCCCATGAAGGTGCCGAAATCCAGGCCGATCATGGTGACCACAGGCAGGGCGGCGTTCCGTAATACATGCTTGAGTACGACACTCCAGGGGGGCAACCCTTTGGCCCGCGCCGTGCGCACGTACTCCTGGGTGAGCACCTCCAGCATGGAGGAGCGCATCACCCGGGCGTACCACCCGCCCCCGGCGATCCCCAGCGTCATCGCCGGCAGGAGGAGGTGGCGCAGGCTGCCGTAGCCTCCCAGCGGCAACAGGTTCAGCCTGAAGGCCGCCACGTAGAGCAGCAGCAGCCCCATGGCGAACTGCGGCGCGGAGACCCCCAGGAAGGCGCCCACCATCACCGCCTGATCGACCCAGGAGTGGCGGCGCAACGCCGCCATGACGCCGGCGGGCAGCCCGATGAGCAGCTCGAAGAGGATCCCGGCCACCATCAGCTGCGCGGTGGCCGGCAGGCGGGAGCGGAGCAGCGCCTCCACCTCCACCTTCTGCGCGTAGGAACGCCCCAGGTCGCCCCGGACGACGTGGCTGAGGTACCGCCCGAAGCGGACGGCCAGCGGCTGGTCCAGGCCCAGCTCGTGGCGGATGCGCGCCACCGTCTCGGCGGTGGCGCTCTGACCGGCGACCATGCGCGCGGGATCGGCGGGCAGGACGAAGGTGAGGACGAAGGTGAGGACAATGATCCCCAGCAGCACCAGCAGGGCCTGTCCCAGGCGGAGCAGCAGGTAGTGCGCCATCAGCGGCCCCGCATCTGCGGGTCGAGCGCATCGCGCAGCCCGTCCCCGACCAGATTGAACGCCAGGGAGGTGAGCAGGATGGCCGCGCCGGGGAAGGCGACCAGCCAGGGGGCGGAGAGGAAGTAGGACTGGCTTTCGTTGATGATCCCGCCCCACGACGGGGTGGGCGGCCGCACCCCCACGCCGAGAAAGGAGAGCGCGGCCTCGAAGAGCACGGTCGTGGAGATGCCCAGCGTCCCCCAGACCAGCAGCGTGGGCAGGAGGTGGGGAAAGAGGTGCCGTCGCAGGAGGCGGGGCGTGCCCACCCCCAGCGCCCGGGCCGCCTCCACGAACTCCCGCGCAGACAGCGCCAGCACCTGCGCGTAGACCACGCGGGCAATCCACACCCAGTTCACCAGCCCGATCACCAGGGCCACGATCCACAAGCTCGGCTGGAGGATAGCGGAGAGGGCGATGGCCAGCAGGAGCGCGGGAAAGGCCATCATCATGTCGGTGAAGCGCATGAAGACCGGGCCGGCCCACCCGCGGGCGTAGCCGGCCAGCCCTCCCAGCACCGTGCCGATGGCCAGCGCCGCGCCGTTGGCGACGACGCCGATGAGCAGGGACACCCGGGCGCCGTAGATCAGGCGGGAGAGCAGGTCCCGGCCGAGGAGGTCCGTGCCCAGCCAGAAGCGGGCAGTGGGCGGGAGCGGCTCTCCGGCGGCGCTCAGGCCGTGAGGAAACTGCTCCGCGGGGTCATACGGCGCCAGCCACGGCGCCAGGAGGGCCACCAGCACCACCGCCGCCACGACGGCCATCCCGGCAAGCGCCACCCGGTTTCGCTTCAGCCGGTCCCACGCCTGCGGGGGACGTCGCAGACGCACCCCCGCGCCGGGCTCCCCCGCCTGCGTGGGGATCTTCGGCGAGGCTTCCGGGGAGCGGGATCCGGCCTGCACGGGTTCTCGGGAGAACGGAGGCAGAGACGTCTCCTGCATTCGCCTCATGGGACCTTCCAGGAGGGCTACCGTGAAATGCTGTTCGTAGTTCGCTTACGAGCGCTGCGTGTCCTCCCCGGGCAGGGGGACCTCCACGGGGGATGCGGCTTCCCCCACCTGTCCCAGCGCCACGGAGCGCTGGTAGGCCGCCCACACCGCCTTGGAGAGCACGGTGCGCAGGCCGCCCTTCTCCAGCTGGTAGAGGGCGGCGGCGCTGGTGCCGCCGGGAGAGGTGACCATGTTGCGCAGCTCCGCCGGGTGCAGGCGCGACTGCTCGGCGAAGGTAGCCGCGCCGCGTATGGTCTGCACCACCAGCTGGCGCGCGTCGGCGCGGGAGAAGCCCAGGTGCACCGCCGCGTCGATGAGCGCCTCCATCACCAGGAAGACGTAGGTGGGACCCGTGCCGCTGACAGCCGTCGCCATGTCCAGGAATGCTTCCTCGGCCACGGGCAGGTCCCGCCCCAGGGCGCGGAGGATGGCCTGGGCCTGCGCGCGCTGCTGCGGCGTCACCGCGGGCGTCGCCGTCCACACGCTCATCCCTTCACCCACCTGCGCCGGGGTGTTGGGCATGCAGCGGACGACCGCCGGGTGCTCCAGCCCCTCCGCCAGGGTGCGGATCCGGGCGCCGGCGACGATGGAGAGGACGAAGGCACCTGCAGGGACGGCGCCGCGCATCTCCCGCAGCACGCCGGAGAGCACCTGAGGCTTGACGCAGAGAACGACGATGTCCGCCCCGGCGGCGGCGGCCCGGTTGTCGGCCGTGGTGCGGATGCCAAAGAGCGCGGAGAGCTCTTCCAGCCGGGCCTGCCGGGGATGGCTGGCGGTGATGGCCTCGGGTGCCACCATTCCCCGGGTGAGCAGCCCACGGATCATCGCCTCGCCCATGACGCCGGCGCCGATGAAGGCCAGCCGCAGATCAGTGAGCATCATGCCCTCCCCACGTGGCGCGGGCCCACCCTACGTCTCCCGCTCCAGGGAGACGATGGCGCCGCCGCGCACGCGCGCAAACACCGCCGGGTCGCCGTCGATCCGGCCCACCACGTTCACCGGGCTGGCAGCGCGAATCTCGTCGCCGCGGCTGGCCGGGGTGGGACCGAAGAAGATGCAGAACGCCGCCCCGGGGGGCCAGTAGGCAATCTCGCCCGCCTGCACCACCTCGCGGGCGTCCGGCTCCGCGGAGCGGCGCACGGGGATCTCGAAGTAGATCTCCTCCCCCCAGCGGTTGGCCGTTCCCTGCAGGGGCAGCGCCTCCCAGATGGCCTCCGCCGTGGACGAGGAGCCCAGGG
Source organism: Armatimonadota bacterium (assembly GCA_037446405.1). Taxonomy (GTDB): domain Bacteria; phylum Sysuimicrobiota; class Sysuimicrobiia; order Sysuimicrobiales; family Humicultoraceae; genus Humicultor. Next base: position 9,318 of record JBBIIQ010000033.1, read on the forward strand.
TGGCCGTGGCCTCCACCTCCCCTGCGCGGATGCGGATGCGGCGGGTGGCGGCGGGCGTTGTCGGTGGCCGCTGCACGGTGACCTCGCAGTGTGCCCTGAAGTCGACTCCGGGCTGGTGGCCCCAGGGGGATTCGAACCCCCGTTTCGGCCTTGAGAGGGCCGCGTCCTGGTCCCCTAGACGATGGGGCCTGACGGAGACGCTTGATTATAGGCCGCCGCGGCGCAGCCGGTCCAGCCTTTCTCGCTTCCGCCAGCCGGTCCGGTCCTCCGCACGTGCGCCCACCACGGCGGGCACCGCGTCCAGTGTATCATGGGGCCATGGCCGCACGGAGCCCAGATCTGCGCCTGCCGGGTCCGCTGCTGGTCGCCGGCGCGGGGGCGCTGTGGGGGACCATCGGCGTCGCCGCCAAGTCCGCCTTCCGCTATGGCATCTCCCCCGCCGACGTGGCGCTGTGGCGGGCCGGCGGAGCGTTCGCCGTGCTTCTGGCCGTGGCGTTACTGGTCCGCCGCGACGCCTTCCGTATCTCGCCAGGCGACCTGCCGCTTTTCGCCGTGCACGGGGCGGTGGGTGTGGCGGCCTTCATGACCGTCTACCTGACGGCGATTCGCCTCTCCACGGTGGCGACCGCGGCGATGCTGCTGTACACCGCTCCGGCGTGGGTGACGCTGCTGGCCCGCCTGCTCTTCAACGAACCGCTCAGCCGCCGCAAGCTGGCCGCGGTGCTGTGCACCGTCGCCGGCAGCGCGCTGGTGGTGCGCGCCTACGATCCGGCGGCGCTGCGGCTGAACCTGCCCGGGGTGCTCGCCGGGCTGACCGCGGGGTTGACCTACGCCCTCTACAGCGTCTTCGGCAAGCACGCGCTGCGCCGCTACGCGCCCTTCACCACGGTCCTCTTCGCCCTGGGGTTCGGAGCGGCATTCCTCCTGGTGGCGCTGCGCCGCTGGCCCGCCCTCCCATCCCCCGCAGCCCTGCCCGGCGTGCTCTACCTGGTCCTGGTGCCCACGCTGCTGGCCTATCTGCTGTACACCGCCGGCCTGGGCCTGATGGAGGCAGGCCGGGCCAGCATCGTAGCCACGGTAGAGCCGGTGGTGGCCGCGCTGCTGGGGGTGCTCCTGCTGGGGGAGCTCTTCGATGGATGGCAGTGGGTCGGCGGAGGCCTGGTCCTGGCGGGCGTGGCCTTGAGCAGGTGGGGGGAGCGGCGGGCATTCAGCGGGCTCGCCGCAGCGCGGCCTGGTGGGCCGCCGCTTCCAGGTCGTCGTCCAGGGGAGCAAGCGGCACCTCCCCGTGGCGGCGGCGCAGCGCCAGGGCGATGAGGTGGTCGGCGAACCAGGGGTTCTTCGGCAGCAGCGGGCCGTGCAGGTAGGTGCCGAAGGCATGCCGGTAGACGGCGCCCTCAGTGCCGTCCTCACCGTTGTTGCCGCCTCCCGCCACCACCCGTCCCAGCGGGCGGGCGCCGGGGCCCAGCCGCGTGCGCCCGCCGTGGTTCTCAAAGCCCACCAGAGTGGACGGCGCCCCCGGTGCGGGAGGCTCCCAGCGGACGACGATGTTGCCGATCAGGCGCGGGTGGCGCTTTCCGGGGTGGGAGGTCGTCAGATCCAGCAGCCCGACCCCCGGCAGGTCCTCCCCCTCCGCGGGACGGTAGACGTGCCCCATCAACTGGTACCCGCCGCAGACCGCCAGGAGGACGGCTCCCGCCTCCACCGCCTCCCGCAGCACGTCACCTTTCCCGGACTGCAGGTCGCGGGCCGCCAGCGCCTGCTGTCGGTCCTCCCCTCCTCCGATGAAGAAGAGGTCGTGGACCCCGGCGCGTAGCGGCGCCCCCACCGGCACCTCGGCCACTTCCACGGCGATGCCGCGCCACTGCGCCCGCCGCACCAGCACAGCGATGTTGCCCCGATCCCCGTAGAGGTTCAGCAGGTCGGGGTAGAGGTGGCAGATGCGCAGGTCCAGGCCCATCCTCAGTCCTCCCAGGAGGCGCGGACCACGCCGCGCCGCGCCAGGATGTGGCGCAGGCGCAGCATCGCCGTGTACGTGGGCAGCACGTACAGCGGCTCCCCGGCCTCCAGCCCCTGCACGCCGCGGCGCAGCGCCCGCGCTTCGTCCGGCTCCACGGTGATGGCCGCCCGGGGCAGCCCCGCGTACTTCAGGCGCACCGCCATGTCGTGCGCCCGCACTCCGGTGACCACGGCGAGGCGGCAGCGGTCGCGCAGCATCTCGAAGTCCACGTCCCACAGCCAGGAGACGTCGCGCCCGTCGGCGGTGAGGTCGTTGATGGCGATGACGGCAACGATGGGGCGGCCCCCCGCCAGGGCGCTGCGCAGCACCTCGTTGAACCCCGCCGGGTTCTTGGCCAGCAGCATGTAGGCGGGACGCCCGGCGATGGTCATGCGCTCCCCGCGGCCGAAGGCCGGCACAAACTCCCGCACCGCCGCGGCGACGGTCGCCAGCGGGATGCCCAAGGCCAGCGCCGTCGCCGCGGCGGCCAGGACGTTGTAGACGTTGTACAGGCCGGGCAGCACCGTGGTCACCGCCGCGCGTTCCCCACCCGCGGCCAGCACGAAGGTGGAGCCGGCCATGCCGCCAAGCCGCACCTCCGCGGCCCCGACGTCCAGCGGGGGACGGGCGGTGCCGCAGCGGGGGCAGTGGTACTCCCCCAGGTGGCCCAGGTAGGCCGCCCCGTAGGCGTAGGGGACGCCGCAGCGGTAGCAGTAGCGGCCGTCCGCGGCGTGCTCCGGCCGCTCCCCGCGGCGCAGGGAGGGGTCGGCGATGCCGAAGGTGCGCGCGCAGCGGTGCGGGCGCACCACGTCGGCCACCAGCGGGTCGTCGGCATTGTAGATCACCGCCCCGTCCGCGGGAAGGTGACGCAGCGCCGCCCGCCAGCGGTCAGCCACCAGGTCGATCTCCCCGTAGCGGTCCAGCTGGTCGCGAAAGAGATTTCCCAGGACCACGATGCGCGGCCGCAGCGCCCCGCTGACCAGGGGGAGGGCGGCCTCGTCGACCTCGAAGACGCCCAGGTCGCCGCGCACCCGCCCGTCCAGCGCGCTGTGCCCCAGCAGCGCCGCGGTGATCCCCGCCGGCAGGTTGGCCCCGGCGCGGTTGTGGATGCACGCCCACCCCGCCTGCCGGCAGATCCAGGCCAGCAGCCGCGCGGTGGTCGTCTTCCCGTTGGTGCCGCTGACGAGCACGCTGCCGCGGGCCAGGCCTCGGCCAAGCCGCGGCAGCAGGTCGGAGACGAGGGCACCGGCCACCCGCCCCGGCACGGTCGTGGCGCCCCCCAGGCCGAGGGTGCGGATCAGCGCGCCGGAGAGCCGGCCGGCGGCGATGCTGGCGCCGAGGCGAAGATCGACCACACCGTCAGGATAGCGTTAGAAGCGGCGGGCGCCCAGGTAGCGCCTGCGGTAGTACTCCTTGGCCAGCGGCGTGATGGTCACGCTGCCGTAGCCCGAAGAGGCGTGAATGAACAGCCCCTCCCCCAGGTAGATGCCGGCATGGGACGGGCCGCGGCGGTAGGTGGTGAAGAACACCATGTCCCCGGGGAGCAGCTGCCCCGGCGGCACCACTTTGCCGGCCTGGTACATGGCCTCGGTCGTGCGCGGCAGGACCACGCCCGCGCGGGCGTAGACGTACTGCAGGAACCCCGAGCAGTCGAAGGCCCCCGGTCCCGTGGCCCCCCAGCGGTACCTGGTGCCGAGAAAGCGGCGGGCCAGGCCGATCAACCCGCTGGCCCAGGCGGCGCCCCGGTAGGGTGGAACGACCAGGCGACGGGGCACCGCGGCCGGCGCGTTCCCCGCGGCCGAGCGCGGCGGCGCCTTCAGCCGCAGCACCTGCCCGAGGCGCAGCGTGCCGTCCACCGGGATGCGGTTCAGCGCGGCAATCTCCTCCACGGAGGTCTGGTAGCGGCGGGCCAGGGACCACAGGGTGTCGCCTGGCTGTACGCGGTAGGAGACGGTCACCGCGGCCGGCCCGCCGCCCCGCGGCGCTGCCGGGATGACCAGGCGCTGCCCTGGCTGGAGCAGGTCCACATCGCGCAGGTCGTTCTGGCGGGCGATGGCCTCCACGGTGGTGCCGTGGGCGGAGGCGATGGCCCAGAGGGTCTCCCCGGGCTGGACGACGTGGGTGACGCTGCTGGCGGACGCCGCTGCGGCGGCGAGAGCAACCAGCAGGATGGTGCAGGCGAGAACGCGCATCGCCACCTCCGGAAGGATGACGACCTGGTCAGGAACCGCGCGTCTCGAGGCGGAGCGACAGGACAGGCTCCACGCGCAAGCGCTGATTACTTCCCTTTGTTACCCCAAATTCCTCTCGCCCAGACGCCTCCCCGGGGGATGCCAGGCACCAGGCGGTGCGCAGGAGGGGAATCAGAACTGCACCCGCACCGGCTCCCGTGCCGCCTCCTCCATCTCGAAGTACTCCCGCCCGCGGAAACCCAGGGCGCCGGCCATCAGGTTCG